>CAZCEX010000082.1:0-11939 GCA_964497785.1 uncultured Thermoanaerobaculia bacterium
TGAAGCGCAGAGCCCAGGTCGTGACCGCAAGTGGATCGAGGTCGTCAGACCGTCCATCGACAGCCAGGATGTCGATGTCGTGCTCCTCGATGATCCCAATCGCTTCGACCGAGTCTTTCGCACCGATGATCTCGAAGCGTTCGGTCAACAGACTGTGCCCTTGCAGATGGCCGGCCAACTTTTCCGAGCCATCAACAACCAGAAGGGAAATCACAGCATCCTCATACGCTTGTTCAATAGTAACACCTGTCAAATCAAAAATTGAATGTCACCTGTCAAACCTGCCTAAGACGAAATAGTAGAAAATTGCGGTCGTACCAGTGATCAATCGCTCACAATGCAACTCACTACTTTGACAGTGTCCCATCTAACTCACTACAAACAAGTGTCCTATGGTTGGCATCCGTGCACAGAATCAACAGCCTAGACCAAGCCAAGCGCTAGTGGTGGATGAACTGGGCCAAGGTCTTGATGTTCTGACACTTCCGAAAAGCGCAGGAGTACCCGGAGGTACATCGAGCATTTTCGGAAGTATTCAGGGCGCAAGAGGAGGCGCGGCCTTGTTATCGGTCGCCTCAGCTTTTGACCGGCCGCAACAGCTCCCGGGCGATGACCAGGCGCTGCACCTCGGAGGTGCCTTCTCCGATGGTGCAGAGCTTCGAGTCTCGCCAGGCGCGCTCGACGGGGTAGTCCTTGGTATAGCCGTAGCCACCGTGGATCTGAATGGCCTCCTCGGCGGTGCGAACGGCGACCTCGGAGGCGTAGACCTTGGCCATCGCCGACTCCAGGGTGCAGCTTTCGCCGCGGTCTTTTCTGACCGCCGCGCGCATGGTGAGCAGACGGGCGGCATCGACCTCGGTCGCCATGTCGGCGAGCTTGTGGCCGATGGCCTGGAATGATGAAATCGGGCGTTTGAACTGCTCGCGCACGGTGGAGTACTCGAGAGCGGCGTCGAGGGCGCCGCGGGCAATGCCCAAGGACAAGGCGGCGATCGAAATCCTGCCGCCATCGAGCACCTTCATGGCCTGAACGAAGCCGTCTCCTTCGTTACCCAAAAGGTAGTTCCCGGGTATGCGGCAGTCCTCGAGTACCAGCGACGAGGTATCGGAGCAGCGCATACCGAGCTTGTTCTCTTTCTTCGCCGGTCCAACGCCCGGGCGGTCGAATGGCACAAAAAAGGCTGAGATACCGTGGTGGCTCGTACCGGGCGTCGTCCGTGCAATCACGACGCAGCAGTCTCCCGAGGTGGCGTGGGTAATGAAGTTCTTGGACCCGTTGAGCACCCACTCGTCGCCGTCGCGCACCGCGGTGGTCAGAGTCCCACCGGCGTCCGACCCGGCCCCAGCCTCCGTAAGGCCCCAGGCGCCGATCCACTCGCCAGTAGCCAGCTTCGGGAGGTACTCACGCTTGAGCTCTTCAGAGCCGAAAAGGAAGAGATGATTGGTGCACAGCGAGTTGTGGGCCGCCACACCGAGACCAACACCCCCATCCGCAGCACCCACCTCTTCGAGGATCGCGACGTACTCCACGTAGCCGAGGCCGGCCCCGCCGTACTCTTCAGGGATGACGACACCGAGCAGCCCCAGCTCGCCCATCTGGGTGAAGAGTTCTCTGGGAAAATGCTGTTGTTCGTCCCACTCCGGCGCGTGCGGAGCGATCTCCGATCGCGCAAAATCACGCACCATGTCACGGATCGACAATTGGTCCTGGTTCAGCTCGAAGTCCACGTTTCCCTCCCTCGTCGCGAATCTGAACCCTCATTGTAGCGAAGCGAGGCGCCAGTTGTCGCCCCTCAAGGAAGCCAGGAAACGACTGAAATTCCCGTGTAGTAGTGCCCGAGAATGCGGTCGAAGGTCATGCCCGAGCGGGCGAGCCCATAAGACCCGTTCTGACAGAGACCAACGCCGTGCCCCCACCCTCGGCCGAGGAATCGAGCGACCTTCTTGCCGTTGGCATCGGTCACGACATGCACCGCGAACAGGGTTTCGGGCATATCGAGCGCACGCCGCACGTCAAAGCCCTGCCAGGTCTTACGCATACCCGACAAACCAACAGCAGCGAGACCGACGGCTCGTCCGGTGTCGGTTCGACGGGTGATCTCGATCTGATCGAGGTCCGGCACCCCGAGGCGGTTGGCCAGGTCCGGCCAGCTCACCTCTCTCACCCACTCACGCCACGCCGAGCGCCGATCCGCTTCGCCGCCTCCTGAAGACCGGCGAACGACCAGGGCCACGACCTCATTACCGACCCGCAGGCGTTGCAGCTCGGTCCCGGGTTGGACCTGCATCGAGGATCGTTTCCGGAAGCCCCCACACCACCGTTCCCAGAGCGGCACCGTGGCCGGAAGCACCTCCGACGCATAAGCCCGGCGCGGGAAGATCCCGACACCGTCGGGTCGTGGCACCGCCTCGCCCCGGTCACGAACGACGGCACCGCGGACCTCGAGCGCGGCCAGAGCTGCCGCGGCCGGCCAGGACCCGCCCAGTCCGTCGATCGCGGGATCGAGCGGAACGAGGAAAAGATCGGCGAGAAAGAGCAACCGATCGAGCGCAAACGCCTCGGGGGTAAGAATGACCGCGGCGGCCTCGAGCCCGGACGTTTCTAGGAGAGCGGCGGCGAAGGCCTCGACATCCGCAGCGATGAAACCCTGGCTTTGTTTTTCGCCGCACACACTACCAACGGCCTCGAGCACTGCGGAGGGCGCCGCGCCTTCAGCGATACCGAGCACGCTGCGAGCGACGTCGGCCGCAAAGCCGTCAGCACCGAGCCACGGTCCGTCGGGCCCGTTCCCAGTCAGACCGAGCTGCCGGTCCCACGCGCAGGGAACCCCGCTGAGGTAAGGCTGCGCGCGTCCCGAGAACAGCTCCGAGGAGTCCTCGGTGTGACCGCCGCAGGTCGACGTGTACATGGCGTCGATCGGGACGCCGCCATACACGGCGATGAAACCACTGGTTTCCCGAACAGCTCTGTCCGAGAGCTGGTGCTCAACATCGGCGCCCCCGTAGACCTGACAGGCCGGGGTGTCGCAGATGTCATAGCCCTCACTGTCGTGGTCGCCGAGATGAGCGACGCTGTAGGTCCTGGCGGCAACTGCCTGCGCTTTGAGCGCCTCGAGTTCGGGAAAGGCGGACGGACCCATTTCGACGGGCACTACCCCAAAAAGATAACGTTCGAGGTTGAGCTCGTTGATCACGAGCAGATCTGCACCTGCAGCTCGGACCCGGAAGCGACCGCGGTAACGATGTGCCCCCACGGCCGTTGGGTAGTGACCCGCCGGTTCGAGCAACACCTCGCCCTCAGAAGCAACCACCTTCCCCTGACCGTCCTCGACGACGACTCCACCGGATTCAGCGACGGCGTAGGCGCCGGCAAAACCGAGACCGGCGAGGGCAGCGACCGGGTCAGCGGGCTCGCTCTGAGCCCAACGCACACGAACTCGGGTCAGACCCGCATCATCCTCCGGGCGGGCGATTTCGACGCCCGGGCCGAGAGCACCCGCGAGGGTTTCTGATACACGCCGCACACTATCCAGGTCCCCGAACGCACCAACCTGCCACCACCGTTGACCGGCGCCGGGCGACAGTGTGAGCGGCCCCCACAACCATGTGGTCATGCCGTCGGCGGTGGTCCGCCACGCCCGTCCCGGCTGCGGCAGAGAGACCGGCTGGTCGGTTCTTTCGAGAAGCACCCGGATGAGGGGCTCTTCGAGGTCATCCGTCGGCACTATTCCCGGCACCGGGGCCACGGGGGCAGGTTGCGGTGTGGGCGTCGGCGAAGGGGCGTTGATCACCGGAGTCGGGGTCGGGGTCGGTTTGATCGGCGGCGGGTTGTACTGGGGTCTTGGTGGCGATGAGCTGCACCCGGCGATCAGTACGATCGCGAGAAAGAGGGGGCAGGCCCCCTTCATGGCAGGCGCCGATCCGATTGATGGGCCAGCCGTTGTCTGCGGTAGTCGGCGCCGCGGAGCTCAATCCTTCTGCACATCTCGAAGAGGCGCGACCTGATCCTCGCCGACACCCTGTCGGTGAGAGTCTCCTGACCGCTGGCGGCGAAGTCCGAGTAGTTGGTTGTAAACACCGTCACCCGCCCTTGCACGTAGCGCGAGTTGACCAGGTAGTAGAGCAGATCCATCACCCATGGCGTGACCTTGCCGGCGCCAAGCTCATCGAGCACGAGCAGCTCGGCCTCAACGAGTGGCTGCATGAGCTCCCTTTGAGCTCCGGGCCTGTCGAAGGTCATCTGAATCTCGAGCACGAGCGAGGTAAAGTCCTGAAAGCGGCCCTGCACCCCGCGCTGCTGAATCAGCTCCTGGAGGATCGCAACAGCGAGATGGGTCTTGCCGGTGCCGACGGGTCCCATGAGCAGAAGGCCCTTGTCGGCGCCGGGCCACAGATCGACGAACTCGCGCACTCCGGCAAGCGCAATCTTGAGTGTCGGGTCATCGGCATTATTCCAGAGCTCGAAGCCGTCGAGGGAGCAGTGGTTGTAGCGTTGCGGTATGCCCGCCTCCTCGAGCAGGCGAACCCGCTTTCGGCCCTCGGCACAATGACACTCGCGGACGAACTCGCGTTCGCCCTCGCGAATGAGCTGCCAGCCGGTATCTCTGCAAGTCGGGCAACTTTCGGCTTCAGGATTCTGTTCGGCCATGTGCGGAGTATAACCCGCACCACCGGTTGGACCCGCTACCATGCGTTTCATGCCACGTGTGCTCCACATTCTGTCGCAACGACCATCCTTGACCGGTTCGGGGGTCACACTCGATGCCCTGGTGCGCCACGCACACCGTTCCGGGTGGCAGCAATCCGTCGTGGCGGGGGTGCCAGACAATGACCCGGTTCCCGAAGTCGGCGGACTGCCGACGGACCGGATCCACACCCTGCGGTTCGAGTCGACCCACCTGCCATTTCCGGTGCCCGGAATGTCGGACGTCATGCCCTACCGAAGCACCCGCTGGTCGGCGATGACATCAGAACAGCTCGAGACCTACCGCGTTGCGTGGGTGAGGCACCTCAGAGCCGTGATCGCCGGCTTCCGCCCCGACGTCATCCATGCCCACCACATCTGGCTGGTGGGGTCCCTTATCAAGGACATCGCCCCGGAGGTGCCAGTCGTCTCTCACTGCCACGCCACTGGGCTTCGGCAGATGAAGTTGTGTCCTCAGCTCGGTCCTGAAATCGCCCGCGGAAACGCCCGCAACGACCATTTCGTCGTCTTGCACGAAGACCATGCCGTCGAGCTCGAAAGAACCCTGCGCATCGACCGCGACCGCATCATCGTCGTCGGGGCCGGGTACCGGGACGATCTGTTCTTCTCCGACGGTCGTTCGCAAGACCGCACCCGGCGATTGCTCTACGTCGGCAAGTACTCCACCGCCAAGGGCCTGCCGTGGCTGCTCGACGCGTTCGAGCGAGTGCACGCTACCCGACCCCTGGTCGAGCTCCATATCGCCGGCAGCGGCGCCGGACCCGAAGGCGACGAGCTGCGCGAACGCATGGAGTTGATGACGCCGGCCGTGATTCTTTACGGACAGCTCGATCAGCCGCAGCTCGCGCAGCTGATGCGCCGATGCGGCACGTGTGTGCTGCCGTCCTTTTACGAGGGCCTGCCGCTCGTGCTCATCGAAGCACTGGCGTGTGGATGCCGGCTGGTTTCCACGAGCCTGGCGGGCGTCGTCAAGACCATCGCGCCACACCTCGGGTCCAACATCGAAGTCGTCGATCTCCCCCGACTCATCGGTCCCGATACCCCTGTGGCCGCCGACCTCCCGGCTTTCACGAATCGGCTAACAAGCGCCCTCGAGAGAGCCCTCGACGCGCCACCACCTGACGTCGCGCCCGAGACGCTGCAAACCTTCACCTGGGCCGGAGTCTTCAACCGCGTCGAAAACGTCTGGAAGAAGGTAATGGAGGCTGCAACCGGAAAGTGAAAGCCAAACATTTTGTTTACAGTGAATTCACTCAATGAGAGTGAATTCACTGTAAACAAAATGTATAGACAAACGCCACGGCATTTACACCACGATCCAGATGGTGATATCCATGGCTGCCTCCTCGGGCCATGGTACCGCGGCCCCATGCTAAGGTCGCGCCATGAAGGAACACCCCCTCAATAACGGTAGTCAGTCACGCATTTGCGGTGCCTTTGCCCCGGTTCCCACCCCCGTCGACTCCGCCGGCCGGCTCGATATTCACAGCCTCACGATGCACCTGAAGTGGCTCGCGAGCGAGGGCCTGGACGGCGCCCTCGTGCTCGGCACCAACGGCGAGTTCCCGTCCTTCACCCTCGACGAGCGCACACAGGTCGCGGAAGCCGCCGCGGCAGCCGGCAGCGGTCTCCGACTTCTGCTTGGAGTGGGTTCGTGTTCCGTCAGCGAGGTCGAGATTCTGACCGACTTCGCAGCCGAGCTGGGCTATGAGGCAGCGCTCTGCCCGCCACCCTTCTACTTCCGCGCGGCTCCGAAAAAAGGTGTCGCCGCCTTCTTTCTGCAGATCTTGGACGGGGCACGACTGCCCATACTGCTCTACCACATTCCACAGGTCACCGGCATTGCCATCGACGACGAGCTGCTCGATCTGCTCGCAGACCACCCGATGCTCGCGGGCGTCAAGGACAGCAGCGGCTCGCAGGACGAGCTCCTTCGTCTGACCGATCGATTCAGGGAGCGCAGCTACCTCGTCGGCAACGACCGCCTGGTGACGCGGTGTCTCCAGAAAGGCGGAGCGGGCAGCATCAGCGCCGCCGCCAGCGTTTGCCCGGCTCTGGTCAGCTCGACGATGCGGAATCCTGAACTCCAAGAGGAGCTCGATGCAGTCCGCGGACTGCTCGAGGAGTATGGCCTCGGCCCTGCCGTCAAGGCATTGCTTCGCAGCTTTGGCCTCGGCCATTACGGATCGAGACCCCCGATGGAGGGTCTCGAATCCGATGCAGCGGAGGAGTTTCTCGAGCGATTTCGTGGGCTTGCGAAGCAGGGCGAAAGACCTGTGGATCTCAACAAAACGTAGGGCGCGGGTTTACCCGTGCCCCCCGTGCTGCTGCGAGCACGTCGATAAGGTTCGCAGGGCCGAACCAGAACCCAACTTCGGCCTTCTGGGATGCCGCAGGGCGGTCATCCCAGCGTCGCATGAGCAGCGCGGTCGCGCGCAAAATATTGAATCGTCTGCGACCACGCTGCTCATGCGATCGGCGGCCTGCCTCACAGGCTGAAGATCACAACCGCAACGGGCTCCCCGAGCATTGCCCGGCAGCGTTATTGTGCGGAAGAGCTTTGGATGGCGTGGGGAAAACCAGCACAATAACGTGCCCGGCACGTGCCACCGGGAGCGCTTTCACTGGTTCTCTGGTCGGCCGCGTCGCTGCACCGGAGAACGAGAAGGCGCCTCCTTCTCCGCCGCGATCACGTACACTGCGACGGGAGGAGATTTCCATCATGAAAACGGGATTCAGTTTGATATCGCTACTCATCTTGCTTTCGGTTCAGCCGATGGCGGCGGCCGGCTTCGAAGACCTTCCGCCGTGGACCCCGGACGCGACCGCTGAACGCTCCGCCATCCCTGATGTCTACACCTGGGACCTCACGGCTCTGGTTGCCGACGAAAAGGCCTGGGAAACTCAGGCGAAAGACGCAGCGCAGATGCTCGAAACCCTCAAAAAACTCCGTTCGGGGCTGACGACGATCGACGGCCTCGCTCGGTACCTCACTACCTATTTCGAGGCAGACGAGCTGATCAACCGCATCACCCTGTACGCCAACCTTCGGCGCGACGTCGACGAGATCAACCAGGAGGTGATCGCACAACACCAACGAGCCCTGCAGATGACGCAGGCTCTCATGACAGAAGGCCCGACCTTGCGGCAGGCGATCCTCAGCCTCAGCGAAACACAGATCGAGGCAGGTTACGAAAGCACCCCCGAGCTCAAGACCTTCCAACCCTTCATCAACCAGCTCAGGCGACGCGCAGCCCACGTGCTCGGTCCGGAGGGCGAGGAGGTGCTCGCCCTGGCAGGCGACAATCTGTGGGCCCAGATCGACCTCAACGAGCTGCCTTCGGCTTCGGAAAACGCGTTCTCCGCCCTGGTCTCTGAGATGGCTTTGCCGATGGTCATCGACGAGGACGGCGCCGAGGTCCAGCTTTCATTCTCCAACTACGGGCTCCTCCGGGGCTCGTCGGACCGCGCGGTTCGGCGCGAGGCCGTCGCCGGCATGTTCAAAACCCTGAAGGGCTACGAAAACACCTTCGCCGCAACTCTCGGCGGGCAGGCAGCATTCACGGTATTCCTTGCCCGGGCAAGAGGATATGACACGGGCATCGAGGCCTATCTCGACAAGGACGACCTCGACCCGGCCGTCTACCGCAACCTGATCACAACGGTCCGCGCAAATACCCCGCTTCTGCACCGCTACATCGATCTGCGCAGACGCGTCATGCAGCTTGACGAAATCCACCTGTACGACCTCTACGTTCCGCTGGCCGAAGGAGTGGCTCGCGACATTCCATACGCCGACGCGGCGCAGCTGATCGTCGAGGCCCTCGAACCACTCGGCGAAACCTATGTCAAGCGCCTCGCCGAAGGCCTGGACCCGGCGTCCGGTTGGATCGACCTCTACCCGGCGAAGAACAAGCAGAGCGGCGCCTTTTCAGCGGCTGCCTATGGCGTACATCCGTATATCAAGATGAACTACCTCGACCGTTACGACGACATGTCGACTTTGGCGCACGAGTTCGGGCACGCACTCCACAGCGACCTTTCGATGGGGGCGCAGTCGCCGCTGACCTGGAGGTACCCTCCGTTTCTCGCGGAGATAGCCTCGACCTGCAACGAAGCACTACTTTCCCACTTCATGGCCGACAAGGCGGCCTCCGACGCCGAAAAAGCATGGATCCTCAGTGAGCTGGTCGAGACCATCCGCACGACGATCTTCAGGCAGACCCTGTTCGCCGATTTCGAGCTTCAGGTCCACGAGCTGGTCGAGGCGGGCGAACCGGTCACCGCCGAGCGGCTCAATGCAATCTACCGCGAGCGGCTCGAGGCCTATTACGGGCCTTCGTACTCGATCGACAGCGATGATCCGATCGAATGGGCCTACATCCCGCACTTTTATTACAAGTACTACGTCTTTACCTACGCGACCGGCCTGACCTCGGGAATAGCCCTTTCTGAGAGGATCCTCAGCGGCAAACCAGGGGCAACCCAGGCCTACCTCGGCATGTTGCAGGGCGGGTCATCCAGACCACCCATCGAGATGCTCAGGGATGCAGGAGTCGACCTGACCCAACCAGCGCCGATCGAAGCCGCAATGAGGGTATTCGAGCGAACGCTGGACGAGCTGGAGAAGCTGCTCCTGGCCAAGTAACCACCGCCAAGCCTATGCACCTGAGTCAGGTTGATCGTGATTCCGATCAGAAGGCCATATAGGGCGATTGAACCGCGAAGACGCAAAGAGCGCAAAGTTATTTCCTATTGAGTATTTCTTCGCGTCCTTCGCGTCTTCGCGGTTCAAATTCACGTCGCTGCGGTGGGCATCGACCTGGTTTGTTTGGATACCCTTGGCCACCGCTACTCCAGCGTCGCGTCCTTGACCATCGCGGGGTAGACATAACCGGCGCCAAAGTCCTGGTCCACGGCCACGGTACCGATCGCGGTAACAACATCACCAACCGCCGCCGTCGCCTGCGAGGTGACGGTGATGTCATGGGTGCCATTTGCGGCGTCGCCTGATCCGTCCTGGAGGTGGAGCCAATTGGTGCCCAATATTGCAGCGTTGAACTTCACCACCCGGCCACGCACGGTCACCTGGGTGCCGGCAAGTGTCTCGGCCTCAGCCCAGACAGAAGCCACTGTGCGACCACCCTCGACGGGCTCGATCTCGCCCTCGGCAACCTCAGACGCGACCTGGGGAGTTCCACCGCTCGTCGGCGGGTGATCCGCAACCATGGCCGCTGCTGCCGCAGCCGCTTCTCCTTCCGCCATGATGCGAGAGGCGAAGTAGATCAGCTCGAAGTCACGATCGAGCGTATCGCTGTGGAAGTTGGCCATCGGCGCCTCGAGAGGCACGGTGATGCGATCACCGACGGCGACTTCAAAACGAGAAGTCGCGGCCCAGATCTCCTCGTCACCGACATCTACCAGCACATAGGTGTAAGAAGCCGCGTCCATCGTCTCGACGACGGTGCCCGTCAGCATTTCAACACCGCCCATGGCGGTTGGCGGCGCCCCGTCCTGAGAGGTCACAGGGGTTTGTTCATCGGCAGGACTAGACTGACCGGAACACGCAAGCATGGTCAAAAATATGGAAAAAACCGACAGCACAATGGTGAGTTTCGACATTTTTCTTTCCTCCTGAGCCGCATTCTGCCGATCGTAGATCGGTAGCGGAATATCTGCGGATTCAACCGCAGAAGGGGACCATACCATGAGCGCACAAGCTCTTACACGATCGACCTGCACGGCTCTGAGGAGAAAGAATTCGCGGACTGTTGCATTTATGCCTCATTTATACTATGCTCGTTTTCAGGCAAGGGAACTCGAGTCCCGAACCAATACCAGGAGGCCCGCAATGCCAGCACTCAATATCGCCGTTCTCGACGCATCCGGTCTGACGCTGCAGAAGAGTTTGCCAGACCGCAGGTCAAACTGGCCCGAAGGGGCTACATCTGCCTACTGGGACCTGCTCGGCGAGCTCAATGCCTGGGGCAAAGAGTGCGGCCAACCAACAGGGAACAACGCCTGGATTGCAGAAACCTCTGTAAGGCAAGCCTGGTAACGCCGGGAACTCCTAAACCCTGATTTTGAGCGCAATTTCATGACGACCGCGACGAATACGAAGAAAGACGTACTCGCCTGGGCGTTTCGAACGAAGGACGTCGGCAACGGTCATCACGCTCGGCCGATCCTCAGTATCGATCCGCACGATGAGGTCGGCCGGAGCAATCCCCGCTTGATCCGCCTCAGAACCCCCATCGATTGCTACGACACGCACGCCACTCGGGTCGGACCCAAGGTACATACCAAGGACCCTGTCGTGGGTGGATGGAGGTTGCGGTCGACAGCGACCGTAATCGATCTCGGCCCAAGCCTCCGGGTAGATGGTCCGCGGATTGAAGGTCACCGTGCGTACGTGACTCGAAACGTCGTCTCCGGAAGTCGTGCCGATCTGGGGAGCGGCGCTCTTTTTACGCATCTCACCCTCCGCTTCCCCCAGGGCCTCGGGCGCCGCCCGAGAGTCCATCTGGTCGCGACAGGGATAGCGGCGTTCGCGATAAACGTGCACTGCGAGGAGGCCGATTTGCGAGTCGGTCCTCCCTTGACCTTCACTCCACTCCGGTGGGCTGAAGACAAACTGCTGGGCGGTAGAGTGATCCATCTGCCAACCCCGCAGGGTTCTCTCTTCCCACGGCGAAAGAATCGAGCCGGTGTCGCCGTCAGATCGACCGGCGACCGCGTCCTTCCGATAGACATTGACCCCGTCGATACCGACGACGATCTTGATGCGTTCCGGGGACCGATTGCGGAGCACGATTGAGTACGACCCGCCGACAAGGTCAGCGGTTGATCCGTCGAAAACCCAGCGATTCTCCCCTTCCCGAGCAAACGCCATGGTTCCCCCTCGATCCTGAACGATCTGGACCTCGACATGCCCTCGCTCCAGGTCCAGTCTTACCGTACGGTCATGGCGCGTGAAGAAACCCGCGTCTGCATGGCTAGACGCCAGCACCCCCGTCACGAGTATAAGGACCGTGGTCAACGACTTTGGTATTTGCGCGATCATGTCTCACTCCTTTCGTCTTCGAGGTCCGGCCGGCTTCAAATCGTCAGCCGGTCTCGTGTGTTGGACACCGGGAAGGGACGAACCGAAACCAGGTCTTGTTGGTTGCGTAACTTTGACCTAGGAGGGTGTAGTGCATAGAGGGTGGATGGATTTCGGTGGGTCGTTTGAGGCC
>CAZCEX010000083.1:0-11863 GCA_964497785.1 uncultured Thermoanaerobaculia bacterium
GCCTCTGTCGCTGCCACCGTTACTGCCGCTGCTGCTGTCGCTGTCCCTGTCACTGCTCAGGGCCTGAGAGACTCAATGAAGCTTGCGTCGACCCACCAGATCCCGGCGCTTCCACGACCCGGCTCGGCAGACATCGACACGAGCTCGCGCAGGCTTGCACCGGTGATCGGCGACTCAACATCACCGACGGGCTGCGATGACATGAAAAAGAGATAACGTCCGTCTGGCGAGAGCGACGCCGCCCACCCCCTGGCCTGGGGGCTGTTGATCGCCGAGCCCATGTTGACGGGCTCGCTCCAGACATCGTCCGGAGAACGGAAGACCACGTAGTAGTCGACCGGGCCAAGGGCATCCTCGCGACCCACCGCCGGCACGATCATGAACGCTTCGTCGGGCGCGACGTAGGCGTTGAATCTATTCGTGCCGCAGTTGACCTCGGGCCCGAGCATCTCGGCCTCCTGGTAGGCGCCGTCGACGAGCCGCGAGCGGTAGATCGCCGATACCCGCCCCTCGCCCTCTCGGGTGAAGTACAGGGTGCCGTCCTCGGTCACCGAAGGAAAGTACTCCGGCGCGTCGGTATTGACCGGTGGGCCCAGATTGTAGGCCTCTCCCCAGACGTCACCGCCCCGGTCCATGACCCAGATGTCCTGGTGACCCCAGCCAGGTTTTTTCTCCTGGCCGTCCGGCGGTCGGTTGGAGAGGAAGAAGAACCGGTTTCCGTCGGGAGAAATAGCGGGCTCGATGTCGTAATATTGACCGGAGAAGGGCGCCACCGCAGGTTCGGTCCAGGTCCCGTCAACCTGCTTCGTCACCATGATGGCCGGGCGCGCACCGAGATTGACGCTGAAGTAAAACTCATCGCCGTCCGGCATGAGGGCGACGTCGCGGGTTGCCAGGCCGGTCGAGACGATGCCGGGCGCGAAGAGCTGGGGCTGTGCCCCCGGGGGCGCCTGGCCCAGATAGGGACCACGAAGCTCCGGGAAGACTTCGGCTTCGGCGACATCCTTGCAGGAATCACCACACGGTCCACATGCAGCGGCAGTGAGGACCACGAATACCACCATCAGCAATCTCTTCATCTGGAACTCCTCCTTCGAGCACCCTTTATGCTACGGCTTTCAAACGGGATGGTTCAGGTCGGGCTCTCAGCCTGCACTTCTCCCCCCATCCCTACAAAGAAAACGTAGGGGCGGGTTTACGCCGCCCCGCCAAGGCGACAGTCGTCAGCGGCAACTGGCAGGGATCAGCCCGCCAAACCGATCACAATGGCAGCAACGGCGAGCCATACGACGACGCAGGCGAGCAGGGGGCGATCGGTGACCAGGGCATGCGTCGGACTGCCTCCGAGCTGCTGCCCGTGCAGGAGGTAGAGGTAGCGGAAGAGCCCATAGAGCACGACCGGCACGGTCGCCAGAAGACCTTCGGAACCGACCTTGGCCACCGTATCCGGCGCCACGGTATAGAGGGCGTAGGCGAGCACGGTTGCCCCGAGCACAACTGCAATGGCCTGGTCCACCAGGGCCAGGCTGTAGTGACCCAGGACCTCACGGTGGCTGCCGGCGTCGTCTCCGAGCAGGACGAGCTCGGAACGGCGTTTGCCGAGCACCAGGTAAAGGGCCAGCAGGTAGGCGCAGACGAGGATCCAGCGCGAGATGGGCACCTCGATCGCTACTGCACCACCGACCACCCGCAGGACGAAGCCGAGGGCGACGACGAGCACGTCGACAAAGACCAGCTGCTTCAAGACTGCCGAGTAGAAAAGGGTCAGCATGAGGTAGGACCCGATGACGGCCGGAAACCAACCGCCGAGCCCGAACGCCACCACAGCGGCCAGTACGGCGAGCACAAAAGCCATCACCCCAGCCGCACCCGGGCTGACGGCGCCGGAGGCGATGGGCCTTCGACACTTGACCGGGTGCACGCTGTCCGCCCGCCGGTCGAGCAGATCGTTGACGAGGTACGTCGCAGAAGCCGCGAGGCTGAAGGACGCGGCGGCAAGAAAAGCCCGACCGACCGACTGCGGGTCGGTGAGCTGCCCGGAAAAAACCAACGGTGCAAGTACAAAACCGTTCTTGAGCCATTGCTCGGGCCGCAGACTTCGCAGCATCGGGGTCATGGGCAAAGTGTAGCGTAGCGTGAAGGGCTGGAACACGGAATTAACGCAGAGGCGCGAAGGCGCAGAGGCGCAGAGATGTAGAGGATTCAGGGGTTGGGGTCAGATGCCAGATGCAGGATACGTTATCAGGCTTTGCCGATTCGATCCCACAGGAGGATTCCAGGTACTGAGGTGAAGTGGTGATCGTAGGGCAAGAGCCACGAACCGGTTTCGATGGCGTGGGCAGCGATCCACACGTCGTTGATGGGGATCGGCGCACCGGCCTTTTTGAGCGTTTGCTTGACGACGCCGAACACCTCGGCGGTCGCCCTGGTGACGTCGACGGTGCGAACTGCCGGTCGGCGCAGGAAGTCCTCGAGCAGTTCAACGTTTTCACGCTCCCTGCTTCCGCCCTTGAAGCCCGCATGGAGCTCGCCCAGCACAACGGCCGACATCAGCACCTGATCGCGCTCAAAGTCCTCGCTCGCAACGAGGACAGGCCGCAGGATGAAGTAGACCTGTGTTCCCTTCTGCGTGCAGCGACCGATGCAGACATCTGCGAAGCCCGGAGGGCGCTGGCCCTCGTCGAGGTCATCTCGCTGACGCACGGATACCGCCGTAAGCGCTCGCCGGGCGTTGTCGAGCATGTCTTTCAGCAGGATTCTGTCGTCAAGCTGCTTCATATAGAGGCACGTCCCACCGGAGGCGCCTTCTCGTTCTCAGTTGCGGCTACGAGGCCGACCAAAGGACCAGAGACAGCCCGCGCTCACCACTCGTCCAGACCCAACCTCGTGATCTTCAACGCCAGGCCGTTGCGGGAGATGCCAAGGAGCTTGGCCGCCTTGGTGCGGTTGCCGTGCGTGCGTACGAGCGCCTGGCTGATCAGGCGACGTTCCACCTCCTCGAAGGCCTTCTCGAGGTCGAGCTCGCCGTCACCCGTGTCGTCCCTCAGATTCAACTCCGGGTCGGGGTAGAGGATCTCGGGAGAGAGCAAGGACGAATCGATGCTCTGGTTTTCAGGACAGAGGCTCACCAGGCGCCGCACCTCGTTCTCCAACTCCCTGATGTTGCCGGGCCACGGTGCGTCAACGAGCGCCCGCAGCGCCTTCACTGTGATGCCACGGATCGCCGGCGAGCGACCCACCACGAAACCGGCAGGGAAATCGAGCGCCGGCGCCTCGACGGCAGGCCCGCAAGGAGGCGTCTCGTCGACTGCCGCGACGATCAACCGCGTCAGAACCTCGATCAATGGTTTGACTTCGTCGACGTTCCGATCAGGTCCGACAACGATGGTCCCTGTGGCCGGCGCCGCCGTGCGACCGGCAACTGCGAGAATAAGCCCCGGGTCACTTTCCACCCGAGAGCCGCAGACCGCGCGGCCGGTCGCAGCAACCCGCCTGAAAAGGGCAACAGCCTCGTCGTCACCCTCGATGGCCGGCAGTCGCCCGGATGTCGCAAGAACCAGAGGTCCGGAGCGTCCGTCCCACACGACGAAACAGACCCCATCGGCCTGCAAAAAACCTCGTATACGATCTGCCGCCTCCTTCAGGTCGGGCATCGGCCCCGAGAGTCCGTCGAGCACTGCGTGAATGGCCTGGGCCCAGACAGGGCACGACTGAGCCCCTGTTCTGGTCACGGTCAAGGTCATCTCGCCGGTTCCGACAGGATCGGCAACGACCACAGGCTCTGTATCGAGGGAGATCGCCATATGGACGTCCTCGGCGTCCACTTCTTCGAGAATGACGAGAGCGGGTCCGAAACGTACCCGATCGCCAACCTGCAGCACCGCCTCACCAACCCGGGAAGCGTTGACGAAGACCCCGTTCTTGCTCTCCAGATCCCTGATCACCAAGTGGCTGTCAGCAACCTCAATCTCGGCATGCCGACGCGACACACCATCTGCCGACACCACAACATCGCAGTCGTCCCGGCTGCCGACGACCGAGATCCCATTCTCGAGCGCGGCAACAACCGCGCAACCATCCACCTCTCCCCGCAATCGAAAAACCGTCTTCATCGTCACCATCAGCCGGCACTATCACCCGTCTCTCAGATCCGCGCAAGGACCCTGTGGAAAGGCTCCGTGGTTGGCTCGTGAAGTCTTATCCATTTTCTATGAGGATTACCTGGATTCAGGCCACTGAACCACCGCATCGGCATCCCCCTCCGGATGCCTGAATCCAGGAAATCCTTCTACTCAACCGTAACGGTTATCGCTTAAAGGGTATGGTCGTCGCGTCGTTGGTCCGTGAGTCGACCACCGAGGCCGATACGAGAACGTCGGACCCGCTGATGACTTCGACCACGGCGAAACCCCATCCCAGGTCGGGGCGATTGGCTCGACGCTTGAAGGGCTCGGCATCTTGAATCAGGCGACCCGGGCCGAGGTTGAGCGCGTATTGCTTGAGATGCACGCCATCGCTGTCGTGGAGATGAATCCGGACCGACGCCGTTTCATTGCCGGTATTGGTGACCGAGATGTTGGTGCGGAAAAAACCTTCGCGCTGACGCAGCTGAAGAAGAGAGGCGGACTCACCCGCCCCGAGTCCGTCCCCGGACTCATAGGCTTCGACGTACTGCCCGAAAGTGCCTTCTTCGGCCTCGTTGTAGATCCTCCCCGAGACCTGCATGGGCCCGCTCGAAACAACCTCGAGGCAGCCCTTGCCGTCGTACTCCATGAGACCGACCAGATCGACAAAGACCCCCTGGTCGCCGGCGCCAACAGTCGTAGAAATCCCCATGACGCCATCGCTGCCGTGCAGCTTGAACTCGACGGCCACATCCTCCGTGCCGGTATTGCGAGCAACCACATCTGTCCGCCACAGCGAACCGAAGAGGCCCGGCAGGTGAGCTGCCGTATCGAGCCAGTAGACGTGGTCGTCGTCACCGCCGCCGCCACCACCGATGACGCCAATCGATCGATCGCCGGCGATCGCCGAACTCACCCCGTCGAAAGATGCCACGCCAACGAATGTCCTCGTTGTACTTTCTCCCATAGGCGGCGTCGCGGTATAGGTCAAGGTGCGACCCACGCAATCCAAAAAGGGACCCCACTTGACCCTTCGGTTGACGACATCCCACTCACCGGCGCTGCTGATTTCGGAGACCGACCAGCCGGACGGCGGTCCGTCCTCGACGGCATGGTTGTGGGTCTCGGCGTCGGGTGTGACGGCAATGCTCACGGTCACGGCTTCTCCCGGCGTGTACAACGACGGATCGAGACTCGACACCGCTGACCCGCCACCGACATTCGTGCCGCTGTCGCTGGGAAGCCACGGAGGACTGGCGCCGGCGTCGTACACATAGGCCTCGCCGAGCTTCCAGAGCCATCCGGCGTTGGTGACGTGGTCGATCGGAATCGGATTGGGCGGCCACTGCCACGCGCCCCCCACCTTCCAGGCCGCGCCATAGGCCCCGGCCTCGTTGCCCTCCATCATCCAATCCGAGTCGGAGTCGGCCGGGTGGTACTCTCCCGTCGAATCCCCGATTTCGGTATCGCCACAAACCGGCTCGGTTTGACCGTCGAAGGCCGCCGAACCATCGAACACGTGCACGCCGGTCGTCCCGGTCGGCGGTGTCACGACGTAGCTCAAGGTCTTCCGGTCGCTGCCGCTGATTGGACCAAACCTCACGTTTGGGCCGTCAACGACCCCGCCATCACTGACGGCGGACATCGCCCAACCCGCTGGTGGAAGATCGTTGACCACCCAGCTGCTGGTGCCCACGGGGGGATTCACCTCGATTGTGATGGTCGCCGGGCGCCCTTCCAGGTAGCCAGGCAAAGAGCGCTGTGCGGCGCATTGGCCGCCTCCGCCACCCACCGTCACCCGAACGCCGGTCGAGCAGTTGTTGCCGGAGTTCCCCTCGAAGGGAACAGGGTCCACACAGCCACCCAACCAGTAGGTCCCCTGAGTCGAGATTCTCACCGTCGTGCTCTCCGGTGACGAACCGCCCGGACCAAGGGTCGTTACGAAATCGGTGGCAATCTCGACGTCCAACGGGCTAATGTTGGCGTCAAGGGATTGAAGGTAGCGCAGGTTCGACCGAGTGGAGGCTGCGTTGCCCTGATTGTAGACCGTGGCAATGAGGGAAAATGCTTCACCGATCTCGGGAGTCTCGTTCGATACGCTCGGATTGAGCACGATCAGGTCCGAGGCTTCGTCAACACCGGAGTCGCCGATCGCAACGATGAGGTAGTAATAGCCGGACATATACCCCGAGGGGATGCTCACGGACGTATTCCGGCTCGTCATCTCGCCAACCGCCACCGGCAGGTGGGTATCGTTGGCGATCAGGGCATCGTCCCGGGAAATAAAACTGTCGGTCGAGAGAAAGACTCTGACGGGGCCAGAGTCAGCCGAGACGGCGTTGCCCATGTTGGTCACGCCGTAAGAAACGAACCAATCGTTGCTCGGCGATTCCAGGTGGTGCTGCGGTGAGATCAGATCTTCGACAATGAGGTCGACGCCGACGTCTTGCGGCGTGCCAATGTGGATGCTGACCGCTGTGGCGTTGTTCTCCTCGTTGAGCTCGTTGAGGGTGTGGGTGCCGTCCGCCTTGACAATGAGCCAAAGGTACTCGTTCGAGTATCCAGACGGAAGGGAGACGGCCATAGAGCGCATATTCAGATCGCCCGCAGCGATGATTGGGACGTCTTCTTCACCGATCAACCGGTCGTCGGTGGACAGGCGTTCATCGTTCGAAAGGTACACCCGCGTCACAGTCTCATCTGCTGCTGCGGCTCTCCCCATATTGCGCACGCCATACGAGAACGACCAGGTTCCGCTTGGTGAGCTGAGGTGATGCTGCGGCGCAAAAAGTCCTTCGACGGTCAGGTCGGGTCCGGTGAAATTCGGGTTCCCGATGTAGACGCTGACCGCGTTCGTATTGTTGGTCGTATTCAGCTCTGCAGTGTGACCAAGTGGGACCGATAAGAGAAGTGTCACGAGAAACACAGAGAACAAAACCAAACGCCCGCGTCCTCCTTCATGGCAACCAGCTGCTTTTGCCGACCCAACGGTGGAACTCTGTCTGCAACCCACGATTCACCCCCGGTCCCGCAAGGCATGTTGCGGGGTATTTCCCAAAACATTCACCACGCCCACCCACCGGTTCCGCTCCGGAACCGCTGATCGAGGGTCACAGGAGCCCTTCGACCCGACCGCGAGCCGCTGCTGAATCACTCCTTCGGCGGCGGCAGCTTGATCCGCGGTGGCGAGGCGCCCTGGGCGTAGTAGGGAGGTCCCTCACCACCTGGACAGCACAAGATAGAGTACGATATCACGCGTTTCGACCGATTCTTCGCCGTCTCGACCACCTCGACCCGAACCGGTGTGTCCTCCGTCACAGCAAAGGCGGTGAAGACCTTCCACCACTCGCCGCAGTCATCGACTTGCGGCCTTCTGACAGACTCCGACGCCCTCGCCAGGACAACGGCGGGCCCGGGTATGAGCACCCACGCCGTGCCGCCGCTCACGCTGAACTCGATCTGATCTCCCAGCATGACCTCGATGTCGTCGAGAAGGATGTTCGCCGGCTTGACATCCCGGTGCACGATGGACCGTTTACACTCATTGGGGTGCACGGCGTCAATGGCCCGGGAATGCCGGCGGAGCCGCGTCGACTGGTCTCCCGTTGTCTGCGTGATCACACCCCATGGTACACCGGAGAGTTACGGCAGCTCGTCGACGGCGGCTTGCAGATCGTCGATCCATGCACGGTATGGGGAACCCTCCGCGAGGCGGCCTTCGGAATCCAGGTCTGAGAGAATCTGAAGCCCCTCTGTCAGGGCGCGTCTGGCTTCGTCCGGTCTTTGGGCCACAGTCTCGAGATCGGCCAGGAAATACAGCGCGATCACGATATCCGTTCGTGCGCCGGTGCTCTCGGGCTCCTCCACCAGAGTGCTTCTGCACAGGCCGAGGCCCCGCTCGAATGCCTCGCGAGCCTTCGCGAGGAGCCCCTGCTCCTGGTATACGGAGCCCACCTCCTTGCAACAGATGAACACGTCGCGCCGGGCCTCCAGGTTGCCTGGGTTGAGCTCGAGTAGATCCTCGGCCACCCTGAGAGCCTCCTCGTAGTGAGCCAGCGCCGTAGCCAATCGACCCTGATCCCGAGTGAGCTCGCCCATACCCCACACCGTCACCAGCAAGTCTCTCCTGAAGGTGCCATTCGACGGATCGGCATTCACGAGCTCGGCCTGGATCTTGCGCGCCCGTTCATGGTGCGCTGCAGAGACATCGAGCCTGCCCGCTCTTCGCGCGGTGTCCGCCAGATTGAACTCGGCCAACCCGACGAGGCGCTTGTAGCGAGATGAATCGGGGTCCTCGACAACAAGATCATGAGTGACAGCGAGGGCGCTTTCATACGCGGCGTAGCCCTGGTCGTTCTCGTCCTTCCTCAAATGCAGATCAGCCAGTCTCGTCAACGCCAGCGAGTACAGCTCGCGGCTCTCGAGGGTCGGCGCCTCGACCTCCGCGAGCCCCCGAGCTTCGGCCATGAACCGACCATACAGCTCTTGCGAATCCTCGATATCGCCGAGATCAAATGCCAGGTCGCCGAGATTTCGCAACAGCTTGGCCCGTAGAATGCGAACATCATCCGTTCGCACACCGCCCTGCACACGTTGCTCTGTGATGCTCAGGGCGCGCTTGTAGTGGACTCGTGCGGCCTCGAGATCCCCCATCCTGTAGTTGGAAACGATCTCTCCCAGAATCTGAAGCGCCTCTGCCAGGTCTTGATCGGCCTTGTCCGTTCGTTCTCCCGACCGAAGACTCTCAAATACCGAAACAGCTCGTTCCTGATGGCCTCTGGCTTCGGCATTGCGCCGTGCCGCCTGGAAAATTCGGGCCATACTCTGGTGAGCGACGCCGAGGCGGCGGTCGACCTGAGGATCCCTTGCCTGTGCCTCTGAGATGTTGTTCAGACCGGCTATGGCTTCATCGAGGATGGTCTTCCTCAGGCCCTCCATCGCCGGCCGTCCCTCGAGCGAGTCGTTGACCGAAAAGACCAGCGTATCAAGGGCTTGCAAGGCCAGGTTTCGCTGCTCGCTCGCCCGCACCTCGGCGAGCACAACCCTGTTCTTCTCTCGAGACACGAGCACCACCGCGACCCCGAGCACGAGCAGGATCACCGCGGTCAGCAGCGCCGCCAGGCGACTGAGGAATCGGATTCTGTTGCGGCGCGCATCCCGGTGACGACGGAGTCGGTCCACGCGATCGGCGAAGGCAAACCATCCCGCCTCACCCTCGGGCACCAGCGACGCGGCGAGGTCGAGATCCTCGTTTTCCAGCGCCGCCTCCGCGTAGCTGCGGCGAGTCTCCTCGAGGCCCACCAGGGCGTCGGCATTGTCGGTCCACAATGCGAGGGCCTCCTCGAAACCGAACTGCGCCCGCTGAAAGGTCTCGTAGCACCGCTGATCCTCTGCCTCCCCGAGCATCTCCCGGGCCCGATCACCAAGCCGTCGACTCTGCGCATGCGAAGCGGCATCCCGCAAGGCGCCTTGGAAGGAGCGAACGTCTCGAAATCGGTCATCGGGGGACGTCGCACACGCGGTCCTCGCAATGTCGGCGAGGTCACTCGCGCCGTCGACCACGGGAAGCCGGTTCTCATAAGCGGCTACGAGGCATTCGGTCACCGTGTCACCGGGATGCGGCGGGTGACCGGTCACGATGCGGAAAAGTATCGCGCCGAGCAGGTACACATCGGTCTGAATGCCGATCCGCTTCGGATCGCCCGCAGCCATTTCCGGCGCCATGTAGGATGCGGTTCCCGCGAGGGCATTGTCGGCAGCCAGAGTCGGCGCTTTGCCACCAGGAACCATGGACACCCCGAGGCCCCAGTCGACGAGCAGGACCTCGCCATACTCACCCAACATGACGTTGTGCGGTTTCAGGTCTCGGTGGAGAACTCCCCTCGAGTGGGCAAACGCAACCGCGTCACAGACCCGGGTCAGAATCTCCAGGTTCTCCTCGGAATTTTTCGAATCGATGACGTCAATCCAGGCCACACCGCGGATGAGCTTCATGGCGTAAAACGGTTCGCCTCGCTCGGTCTTCGCCAGCTCGTACACCGGAACGATGTTCGGGTGATCGAGCTCACCCGTGACCAGAGCTTCGGCTACGAACCGTTGTCGGGCCTCCGGGTCTTTCGCAATGTGTCTGCGGAGTTGCTTGAGGGCAACGACTCGATGAAGCGATTCCTGCCTCGCGGATCTGACTTCGCCCATGCCGCCGACCCCGATCGGCTCAAGGAGCCTGAAGGCGCCAGGAGAGTCCCCGCGCGTGACGACCACAGTGCTCAGGCGCTCTTCGACACCAGCCTCGGCACCCCCCTTCCGGGGATCCAGTGTCGCCGACGGCAGCGCTCCATCAGGGAGGATCTTCGACCATCGTTGGACCGTTTGATCGAGGGAGTAGTCGACGGTGCCGTCACTCGATTCATTCATGGGCCTGGTCCGTTCCTCCATACATCACTGCTTTCGACGGGTCATCGTCTCATGGGACATTCGATCCATCGGGAGAGCCACCACGGATTGTACTGCCCAACTCTTCACGCAAGAACGCCTCCAGGGCTCCCAGATCACGAAAAACCAGATCGGCCGCCTCTTGATGCTGAACGACACCACCGTTGACAACCACGACCCAGGCGCAGCGTGCCTCGCGAGCTGCCAGAATGTCGTACATCGAGTCGCCCACCGCCATCACCCGCGGCGCATCAACGCCGAGCCTGCGCATGGCCTCGACCAGCGGCGCCCCGGAGGGTTTGTAGAGTCCACTGTCCCGCGAAATGATCTCATCGAACCCGAGGCCGAACCGGCGCGTCAGTTCGTTCGCGTTGTTGCTCGTATTGTTGGTGACCAGTGCCGTCTCGATTCCCCGAATTCGAAGCAAGTCGAGCAGCTCACGAGCGCCGTCGACGACTCTGGCCTCTCGAGTCGCCCGCTTCTCGATGTCGCACATACGCGCCCACGCCTCGGATCGTCTCGCCTCGGGGAGGGCGTTGAGCGCATCGATGAGCGACGGCCCTTCGACTCCGAGCTCGGCGCGTATCGAGGGCCAGTCGTAGTGCGAGTGAACCAAGGTCCCGTCCATGTCGAAGAGCACGGCCTCGAGGTTCAGGGGTCGCGCCAAGGTCACAGATCGAGTGCGCGTTTGAACTCTCCGAGCTTCGTTTGAATTTTGGCAACGTTCTCCGGCCCCATTCGCAGAAACTGTCTCTCGACCACGGACAGGTCTTCAATGGCCTCATCCTCGTAGACAAAGGTTACAACCTTGGGCGTCATAACCTCGCTGCCGTCGAGAGCCGGCACGGCAATGAGCCGGTCGATGGCCACTGCCAGCGTCGACCGAAATGACGAACCGGGTGGCGCGATCTCGCTATGGGCCTCGTTGATCAGCGGTTCGACCTCGTTGAGGAGTCTCGCTGCTCCATTCACATCGACCGATGTGAACACCTCGGTGACCACGTTATACAGTTGCCAGCTCTTCGGGTCGATGACGAGAACATCCCCATCCTGCCGAACCTCGAAGGCCCCGCGTGGCTTCAGGAACTCGAGATGCGCACGAGGGCTGACGCCGTCCGCGACATTGTGAACCGCAGCAACGAAACGGCGTACCAGGTCTTCGTTGGCCAGCCATGCCGCGAGCTCCGCACGTTCCGAGAGCGCAGCAACGACGTCTCTGACGACGGCATCACTGCCCTCCAGCGTCGTTCCCTGAAGTCGCTCCGAGAGCTGGTCATCAGGAGAGGGCGTCGTCTCATCCACCGGCG
>CAZCEX010000084.1:0-2925 GCA_964497785.1 uncultured Thermoanaerobaculia bacterium
TCAACGCCCTGATGATCCGGGTGATGGACTACAACGACATCTACTGGAAGCAGGATCCCTCCCACCCGTCCGACATCATTCCGGCGGCGATGGCCGCCGCCGAGAGGGCCGACGGCTCGGGTCGCGACCTCATTCTCGGCATCATGCTCGCTTACGAGATCGAACAGCGACTGTGCGAGATCAGCTTTCCTGGTGTGCGCGAGCTCGGCTGGCACCACGCCACCCTGACGGCGGCAGCGTCGCCGCTCGTGGCCGGGCGGATGCTGGGTCTCACTGCCGAGCAGATCCAGCACGCCATCGGAATCTCGGCGTCCCGACACTGCACGACCGGATCGGTGACCGCCGGCAAGCTGACGATGATGAAGAATACCGTCGATCCTCTGGCAACCCAATCGGGTGTGCTCGCAGCTCTGCTCGCCGAGCAGGGATACACCGGTCCTGAACACGTGCTCGACGGTAAAGAGGGTTTCTCCCACGTCTTTGACAGCGAATGGGATTTTGACATCCTCACCCGGGGTCTTGGAGAGAGCTGGCGCATCCTCGACTGCAGCATGAAGTTCTTTCCGACCGAAGCGCTCACCCACACCCCGATCTCAGCCACGCTCGACCTGGTCATCGACAACGACCTGCAGCCCGAGGAGGTCGAAGACATCACCATCTACTCATTGGCTCGGGCCGCAGACATCCTCGCCGACCCGACAAAGTACGACCCACGTAGCAAAGAGACCGCCGACCACAGCCTGCCCTACGTCATCGCGGCAGCAATCGCAGAACGCCAGGTCACGCCGCTGCAGTTCACCGATAACAAGATCATGGACCCCGTCATCCGTGCCCAGCTCAACAAGGTGAAGGTCATCGCCGACCCCGAGATCGAGGCTGTCTTCCCCGCCTTGCAACGCGTGCGCGTCGTCCTGCGCACAACCGATGGCCGCGAGCTCACCAGGGAGCTCGACTACCCCAAGGGTGATCCCCGCAACCCGCTCTCTGATACCGAGATTGCCGGCAAGTTCGCCGCCCTCGCCGAAGGCATTGCGACGAAGGAGGACATCCGGCGCATGCAGGCTGCAGTGGATTGCACTGAGGAGTTTGAAAGCCTCAGGGAGTTCATGGGGAATCTGGTTGTTGGGGGCCCCTCCTCCTGATTCAATGCTTTTGATCGGTTATGAGCCAGAACACCTCCACATTCTGGTCCGCCTCGTGGCTCATAACCGATCAAAAGCATTGAAAATGAGAAAAGAACCAACCTGGACCGAAACGGACTTGGCATCGCCTCGACTGCGGTATATCCTCCGGATCTGGCATACCGTCACAGGAGGTTCCGATGTCACAGACCATCACCGAAAAAATCGTCCAGGCCCATGCTATCGACCTCGGCGAAGGCGCCGAAGTGCGCGCCGGCGACATGGTCACGGTCCGCCCGTTCCACGTCATGACCCACGACAATACCGGTGCGGTGATGCCAAAGTTCACGGCGATCGGCGCCACTACAATCGCCGACCCGGACCAACCGGTATTTGCACTCGATCATGCCGTCCAGGACCGCAGTGAAAAAAACCTCAAGAAGTACCAGGCGATCGAGAATTTTGCTCGAGAGCAGGGAGTCGTATTCCACCCCGCCGGCGCCGGGATCGGACACCAGTTGATGATCGACGAGGGCTTCGTACACCCCGGCAGCCTGGTGGTCGCCTCCGATTCGCACTCCAACATGTACGGCGCCCTTGCGGCGGTCGGCACGCCGGTCGTGCGAACCGACGCTGCTGCATTGTGGGCGACCGGCACCACCTGGTGGCAGGTACCGCGTACGATCAAGGTCATTCTCGAGGGTGAACTCGAACCGGGCGTCACCGGCAAGGACGTCATCATTACGCTGTGCGGCCTCTTCAACTCGGGCGAGGTTCTCAACGCCGCAATCGAGTTCCATGGTGACGGCGTGCAGTTCCTTTCGGTGTCCGAACGCCTGACCATCTCTAACATGACAACCGAGTGGGGCGCCCTCGTCGGGTGGTTCCCATTCGACGGTGCAACAGCGGCCTTCCTCCGAAAACGAGCCGAGAGTCTGGCCGAGCGAGGGATCCTGAACCGCCTGACCCAAGCCATGGTCGACCAGTGGGAGGCCGACCCGCCAAAACCGGATACGGATGCTGAGTACGCCGCCGAAATTCGAGTTGACCTCAGCACGATCACCCCCCACGTTGCCGGACCTCACGGCGTCGGCATCACCCAATCGATCACGACGATTGAAAAAAAGAAGATCCCGGTCAACAAGGCCTACCTGCTTTCCTGTACGAATGGCCGTCTCGATGACCTGGCGGCAGCCGCCGAGGTGCTCGAGGGCGCCAAGGTGGCCGATGGTGTCGAGCTCTACGTCGCGGCCGCCTCCGCAGAGATCCAGGACGAGGCCGAGGCTCAAGGTATCTGGGACGTTCTCCTCGAGGCTGGCGCACGGCCGCTCCCTCCGGGATGCGGCGCTTGCATCGGCCTCGGCGCCGGCTTGCTCGAGGCCGGTGAGATCGGCATTTCGGCGACCAACCGGAACTTCAAGGGCCGTATGGGCTCGGCGGACGCCCAGGCCTATCTCGCCAGCCCTGCGGTGGTGGCCGCGTCCGCGGTTGCCGGTTTCATCGCCGGCCCGGATCGCTCCCCCGAAACCAAGGTGGACCATCAGTTCAAGGACCTCGGCTGGAAGCCGGCGGCCCGCTCCGTGGCCATCATGGAGGGCTTCCCCGACGGCCTCGAGGGCCGGGCCCTGGTTCTTCCCACCGACAATCTCAATACCGACGGCATCTACGGCAAGGACGTCACCTATCGGGACGACCTCAAGCCGCACGAGATGGCGACATATGCGATGCTCAACTACGACCCTGCCTTCCAGGACATCGCCGCCGACGGCGACATCATCGTCGCCGGCCGAAACTTCGGCGCCGG
>CAZCEX010000084.1:3025-11830 GCA_964497785.1 uncultured Thermoanaerobaculia bacterium
AGGACATCGCCGCCGACGGCGACATCATCGTCGCCGGCCGAAACTTCGGCGCCGGGTCCTCCCGCGAGCAGGCAGCGACAGCCCTCAAATATCGCGGCATCAGAATGGTGATCGCAGCGTCGTTCTCTCAGACCTACTTGCGGAATGCGTTCAACAACGCCTTCATCTGCATCGAAAGCCCGGAGCTGTCGGCGGCGATGCTCCAGGCCCACAAGGCCGAGGCCGAGGCCGGCGCACGCACGATCCCGTCGGATCGGCTGGTCATCGACTACAAGACGGCAACCGCAACCTGGCGCGGGAAGAAGTACTCGCTGTCGCCGGTCGGTCCGTCGGCCCAGGAGTTGGTTCTCGCCGGCGGTTTGGAAGCCCTCACGAGGCAGCGTCTGGGGCTGTAGCTCCGAAGTGGCCCTGACCGCGGACTCGTTGCCGCCGGTCGCTGTCCCCGTCGCTGTCGCTGTACCCGCCGCTGAAGCCGCCGCCGATCCCCCTACTGAACAGTAAACGACATCAGCTCGACGGGCACAGCGATGATCTCGATCTGGGTCTCCACCGTGGCGTTGTCGGCGGTGGCCGTCACTGTGGCAAACCCGAGCACCATTCCGGCGGTGAAGGTCGTGCTGGCTTCGCCTGCCACCGTCGGCACGACTGCAGGGCTCACGACGCCCAGCGTAGCGGTGAACGATACCGGAATATCATCCGGCACATGCCCACCCGCGGAGGTGTCCACGGCGTCGGAGTTGAAGATCAAGTTCGCGTCGACGTCGGACGGGTCGCCGACGAATACCGTCGTCGGGTTGGCGCTGATGCTGAGCACGAGCCAGGGATCGATGTCGACGTCCCCGTCCTCGATGTCGCATCCTGGAAAGCCCGGTCCCTCGTTACAGCCGAACCAGTTATTCTCGGCATCGAGCGGATTCACGGCATTGACCCCGACACCGAACTCGTTGCCGATCATGCGGTTGTAGATCACCGTCGCCGTCGATCCGTCGTCAGCCGGCAGCCCGATCTGGATTCCTCTCGTATTGTCGAGCAGCGTATTGCTGATGACGTCCCCAATCGTTCCACCACCCAGAACCGTGTTGACGTTGACCCCGGACGACTCGCTGAGGTCCGACGACGCTATGCCTCGACACGCCTGAGCCAGGTTCGAGCGAATAGTCGCGTGGGCGCCGGCGCCCACTTCTACCATGTAGTCGAGCCAGTCTCCAGGGCCCTTGCCGGTGAAGGTGCACCCTTCCATCAGGCCCGCCGTGACGCCGGTGCCAAAGAACAGCACGCCGACTCGACCGATGTCGGTGAATACACAATCAACCACGTCGATATCGCCGACCGCCGCAATGGCGGTTCCAGCGTAGCTCGTCGAAGGGTCGTACTCGATCGCAGTGAAATTGCATTGCTGGAATGAGCCACTGCCCAAGACCCTGAAGGCCTGCCAGATACGGAACCCAGAGCCGTCGAACATCAGGTCGCGCACGGTCACGTCGATGCCCGTTTCGACGAGAAACCACCCGCGCGCGTCGCCTGTGTCACCGGTATCGACCGTCGCCTGAAAAGTCTCGCCCCCCGTCTGCCCCTGGAGGGTCACACTCTTGGTGATGGCGACCAAACCCTCTGGCTGTACCAGAGCCTCCAACTGCAAGGTGTGGCCCGACATCGTATCGGGATCGTCGATCGCCGATTGCAGGTTGTCGAAAAGCTCCCCTGTGTCCAGGTTGTGGATCGCGTTCGGCACGCCGGCGACGGCGCCGCGACGGGCGACGAAGGGCGCATCCGATGGATCTCCGAAGTCCGACGCCGCGACCGCAGCTTCGGCGCCCGTCAGACCCGAAAAAACCAGGAGAACCAGAATGCCACCTCGCAAGAAATATTTCTGGAACAACAGCGCTGTACTGACTCGAGACATGGCTCCTCCCCCTCGATTCGATCCTCGACAACAAGCTTACCAGCCTTTTTTGCCCAGACCCGGCACCTTCGCGGCCCAGAAGAGCCATTCTCAGCGTGATACTTTATCTAATTGAGCAATATCTCAATTGACACCTGTCAAAGATAGGCCCTAGACTGAAAAGAGGCGGGACTCGACACAGATTGGGCTCCCGTGGAGGTAAACCATGAAGAAGAGCTGGTTGTCGGCCACATCGTTAGTGATCGTCGCGATTGCAGTGCTCGTCGTCGCCTGTGCGGTTGCCGGAGACGGTCCCGAAGGATCCTTGAGCTACGGGGACTTCGAAAGCGACGACGTCTGCGGCGAATGCCACGGCGACATCGCCCGTCAGCATGCCCAGGCAATGATGTCCCAATCCTTCACCCATCACTGGGATGAGATCGAGTACTTCGAGCTTGCCCTGCCGCACGCCCTCAAGGAAGAGAAGGTGGCGGGTGTCAAGGCCGGGTGCAACGGCTGCCACGCACCACTCGCCCTGCTCGCCGGGGACATCCCCCCAAAGAGACCTGCCGAAAATAGCCGCGCCAATGAAGGCGTGTCCTGCGACGTGTGTCACTCGATCACCGGCTTCGAGGGCGAAGTGCCATTCAACTTCAACTTCGTCATTGAACCGGGGGAGGCCAAGCAGGGAGTTCGCAGCGGCACAGAAAGCCCGCACCACGAGATCGTAACCAACCCCTTTCTCATGACGGCCGAGTTCTGCGGAGTCTGCCACAACGAGAAAGACCCCTGGGACCAATGGGTCAAGGCGACCCATCTCGAGTGGCAAAAAAGCCCGCAAGCGAAGGCTGGGATCGTTTGCCAGGACTGTCACATGCCACCGGCCGCGGGAAACTCCGCGCCTGAGACTGGCGGGATCGAGCACCCAGACGTGCGCCAGCATCTGTTCCACGGCGCCCACGACACCAACAAGCTGATGGGAGCGGTTGAAGTACGCATCCACCCATCCGAAACAACGACCAAGGCCGGAAAGTCCATCACCCTGTCGGCGACCGTGCTCAACGCCAAGGCCGGCCACTCGATCCCTTCTGGTTCAGCCGAGGAACGAGTCGTCTGGTTGCACGTCGAGGCGATCGACGCCGCAGGCCAACGCCACCACCTTGCGGTCGATGCCAAGGGCTTCGAAGGCGAAAGCTTCACGATCGCCTCCGCAGACGCCCTGGCCTACCAGGACATCGGCGACATCAAGGGCCTCGAGGACTTCCCGGGCCTCAAGCGGGATGGCCAGGTTCCCGCCGGCGACCGCATCTTCAGACTCCCCTACCTCGACCCGCAAGGGAGAATGACGGTCGCCCAGTGGAACACAGCGACCTTCGGGCCCGACTACCGGCTCGAGCCCCTCGCTGCAAAGATCGAGACATTTACCTGGGATCTCCCGAAAGACATGGCGCCCGGTCCGGTCGAGGTCACGGCCGAAGTCTGGTACTCCAGGTTGGTGTCGTCAGTTGCCGAGTATCTCGGAGTGCCCGCCGAAGAGTCCGAAGCGGTGCGAATGGGAGTTCATAGCACACAGTTCACTGTGGTTGGGGGCTGATTCTCCCCACGTCGTCAGTCCCCGGAATCCCCCATACAAACGGCCGGTCGGGATAGTGCTCACGCAGCCTCGCGCTCAGCGCTTCGACCTCTTCAGAGGTGTTCGGCCGAATTCGCTCCCACACCCGGAGGTTCACCCCGTTTTCAATGCTGAAGGTCTCCCGCAGGGGCACAAATGCCCTGGCGACATCGTGCCCATCTCGGAAAGACAAGGTCGGAACCTCGACGACCCGCTGGGTAGCTCCCCGAACCTGGACCGGATCCGGGACGATGGCAAGGCCGGCCTCGAAGAGCCCGATGGGGAAGCCATCCCTCAGGTCGACCTTGGCGGTCATCAGCATCCGTGAGGGAGAATCAAAATGGGTGCCGAGCGAACGGTTGGCAAACCCGAGACCGGTGTCTGACACGGTTCCAGATGCCGAGAGCAGGTAGATCCAACGATCCTCGATCGCGAGCCGGTCGTCGAGGAAACCCAAAAGCCGCTGGACTTCGTCGATATCTCCCCTGACTACCGGTGCTACCCTCGTCTCGGGACCGAACGGCGGCGGCACCGCGGGTCCGATACCAAGGACCCCGACCGACAACCAGAAGGCGACGAGCGCCACCACGATCGCAGCGATCCACCGCTTTCGGCCCTCCAAGGAATCCAACACGAGGGCGATACCCGCCGCGCAGAGGATCAGGCACCCGGGCAGCAGAACGTACCAATGCTGCGGAGACGGATCCTGCACGCGTCGGAAGAGCACGGCCGCCAACACAGTCTGCCCGCCGATGACGACCGCCGTCCGCCGGCCTCCTTGGGCACGCCCAAGCATGGCGAAACCGGCGAAGGCGGCGATCAATGGGATGATCCCGAACTGCCGAACGAGGGCCGCGCCCTCGCCGACCCATGTCTCGTGGACCTTGTAGTGTGCAAAGCGATCGGCATAGTCAGTGCCCACCATGGTCAGGAGTCTCGGGCCACCGAGCAGAACCAATGTCGCGAGCGCCCCGCCGGCCACGGCCAACCCCCCGGCAAGGGAACTCCGCATCACCTTGCAACCCCGATGCCGTTTGGCGAACAGACCGACAGCAACCTCGCAAGCCACGAGCACACAAAAGGCCAGCGACCAGAAGGCATACCAACGCCGAAAAAGTACCAGCACGGCGAGAAGCGCACCCACCATCAGTCCCCGGAGCACAACCTCTCGTGCCGATGTCGCTGGCGGTCTGAGCCACAGACCCCAGATGGCGAAGGCCAGGACCAGTCCTCCGATTCCCAGATAGCCCAGCGACACGGGCTGCCACAAAGGCGCAAGGAGGCCGACCGCGGCGAGCCAGGCCCATCCCGCAACCGCCTTTGCACCAGAGTTTCCTCGGATACCATCAAGGCGCCGCAGAACCCACCAACCCAGGAGCAAAGCCGGAATGGCATAGACGTTGAGAACAGCCAAAACCCAGGTGGTCCGCGAGTCACCGGCCATTAGGAGCACAGGAGCAAGGGGCACGGATGGAAGCAGGTTGAGTTCGTCCTCGGCTACCGATCGGGCAACGTTACGCAGCGCCCACAACGGGGACTCCTTCAGATCATCGGCAAGGCTCGACGTCAGGGACCAGTAAGCAACGTGGTCGGCGGTATACAGCGTGTGTTCACGAGCAACGAAGGAGCCCCAGTAGCAGTTTGCCAGCAGGATCCCGGTAACGATGACGCCAACTCCAAGGACCCTTGCCCACGGGTTTCGAGAAGAACTCACTCTGAGATCGTACAGCTTTCTGGGCTCCTCCGCCGCTTCTGGGCTACGCCCAGCTCGTCGCAGCGCTACGCGCTTCGCTCCTCGGCGCAGGGACCTCTGAGCAGGCAACGCGAGTCTTCTCCGAGCGAGCCTCCCGTGGGAGCCGCTTCCGCGCGTTCTTGGTGCGTCACTATATTCATTGACCAAAGGGCTCTGGTTCCAAAAACGACGGAAATGGCACGCCCGCCGGGCCGGGCTTTCCGCCGATGCCAATTCGATCTCCGAGCCGGTCGGAGAACCAATCCCTTACCCCATCAACCGCCGTTCGAGCTCGCCGAGCCGATCCGGGCCATCCTGGTCTCGTCCCTCATTTCGGCAAGCTTGTCTATGCCAGGCTTTTTCTTTTCAATCAGCTACCACGGGCGGGTACTCCCGCTGCATGCGCCAGCTGTTCTCGTAGTAACTGATCTGTGACTCGTACCATGCGTACAGTCGCGATCGCAGGGCTCCGGTGAGCTCGGTCATCGTCGAACTCAAGTCTCGGGTCTCTCCCGGATCTCGTGAAAGATCGAAGAGCAACTCGTTTCGCTCCTGAACGTCATAAATAAGTTTGTAATCGCCGCGAACGATACCGAACTGGTGTGCGCCGGGGAGCTGCACCGTGAGATAAAGTGAACGGTCTGCGGGCGGTGGCGAGTGCAGAAGATCCACTCCCTGGAAGCTGGGGTGCGCTGGCAGGCCAAGCAGGCCGAAGATTGTCGCCGGAATGTCGACGTGTTGGGCCGGTGTGACGCTGATCCCCGCAGCAAGACCGGGCGAACGCACGATGAGAGGCACGCGCATTACCTCGTTGAAGATCTTGTTGGCGTGGGCGGAGAAACCGTGCTCGTAGAAAGCCTCACCGGAATCTCCGCTGACGACGATGATGGTGCGGTCGAGCAGGCCCCGATCTTCGATATAGTTGAACAGCTTGGCGAGCTGATTGTCCATATATCGCAACGAGTCGGCATACAGATTCTTGACGACACTGTTCTTGTTCTTCGGATAGCTGCCGAAAGCCAGGTTGAAATCGATCGTCGACGGACCGAATGGGCGTTCGAATTCCTTCGGCACACGGTACGGAAGATGGCTCGACTGGAGATTGAGGTAGAAAAAGAACGGGTCGTCGGGCTGCTCGTCGATCCAACGGATGGCGGCGTCGACGGTGACCCGGTCGTCCAGTTTCCCCGCCATTTCCGTCTCTTTGATCCAGGCCGCGAATGCGGAGTCCTGCGACTCGACATAGGTAGACTCCGGTGCGGTTTCGGCGTGGAAGATCGTATCCAGGTTGCCGGTGTCGAAGAAATCGATCATGCGACCCCAACCCTCGTTCTGGGATGAAATGATCGCAGTCCGGTATCCCAAGGCCTTCAGTACATCCCAGATGAGGACGCGCGGATATGGCGGGTCCACCGGATAGATGTGCATGCCACGTTCGCGAACCGGATACTGGCCTGACAGTGCGCACGGATCCCCGGCGAAAGAGTTGTTGGCCTGGCAATAGGCTTTTGAAAAGATCCGGCTGGCGGATGCTTGCCGATCGAGGGCGGGCATAACCTCCCGAGGGCCACCGTAGCTGCGCAGCTGATCCGGTCGCAACGACTCGAGAAGAATGACTATGACGTTGAAATCTCTGACGCCGTTCGGCTCGATCATGTCCAGGTACTGGTCCATGGAGACCTGTTTGCGTCGAATGAGGTGCATCGCTCCTGCACTCTCGATCTCTCGAGCAGTCCAATCCCCCCGCCTCTCCGCGGCAATGGCGTGCACTACCGGTCCACACCGATCCGCCCGGACGATTCGGTACACCTCGCCGCGTAAAGCAACGGCTCCGCTCTCCACATCGCTGACCGGTTTCGGGTCAGCGGCGAACCGAAGATGACCGGCGAGCGCGCATCCGAAACACGCCAATAAGCAGCATGCGGTGACCAAGCTCAGCCGGCGGATAACGTGTAGGTGATTGGTTGTCGACGACCAAATCGCCATTGCAACAAAAAACAATGCCCCACACAAAGTGATTATCAGCACCACAACGAGCAGTGGAAGCTCTGTCTGCGCCACATGCTGCACCATCTGAACAGGGTTCGCCGCCCACAGACGAAACGCCTCGAGGTCGAGAAAACGCGACGTCGTCCGAAAGCTCCCCCAGCTCACCCCGAAGAGGAAAAGTACCAGCCAAATGAAGGCCAACGGGGGTGCCACGACGACGACGGCGAACAAAACGTTGCGTTTGCGGATCGGTCCCCACCGCTGCAGCCACATGGCAGTCGGCCCGAAGACGACCACCACAACCCCTCCAAGCAATATCAGCTCGGTTGCGAACAAGGCGATTCGCGCCATTCCCGGCAACCGGGCCTCGGAGGCTACCGTTCCGGCAACCGAAAACAACAGGGCGGTGTCGACCACGGCCAGAAGCAACCAGGTGATGGCGAGAAACGAACCCAACCGCAAATCGACCCTCTGATCTGAGGGCGTGGTGAAATCATTCGATTCCACTTTCTCCTCGCTGAGGATCGTATTCTGACGGTCAGTGACGAGCATCGAGGGCCATTCTACGCGGGGCCATTGTGAGCCGTGGACACGCCACAAAATCGCCCAAATTCATTTGGACATAGCCGGGGGCGATTCCCGTGTTATGAGGCGTGATCATCATAGACGAGCTTCTCGAGGAGGTCCATCTTCTCCCCGGGTGGATCCGCGAAAATTCACAAGCAGCACGGCATGGTCGGGATGGGCAGACAACAACTTCTCATCCTGCTCACTCAGGGGATCGAAGACGACCAGCTCCCCCCGTTGACGCTGCAAGCTGACCCTCAGTCTCCACCCGCCCTCACTACTGACCCCGGCCACCCGCCCCGGCAACAGACGAAGGGAGAAGTCGGCACATCCGTCCCTTCTCAGGGCCGCTCGCGCGTGAGATCCAAGGTGGGCGGCGAAGAGACCTTCGACATCATTCATTCTACGAATCAGATCGGTCAAACGTCTCGATCGTTGTCCTTATTAATGTTGACCGATCGCGCAAGGGCATCGGAGACAGCCATTCCTTTCGGCGTCGGCTTCACCCACCGGCCTTCGATCTCAACCAGGCATTCTTCGGCACAACGCCCGAAGAAATCCCAACTCGAGGCGTCGATCTCGACACCCCAACGCTGTTCCACACCGGTGATGTCGACGCCGTCGGCCAACCTCAGGCCGAGCATCACGGCTTCAAAAGCCGACTCAACCGGATCGAGGATCTCCGATCCAGCGACCGGTCGCACGCCTTCCTGCACATGGCGTTGCCACAGGCGTAGCTTGCGCGCATTCCACCAGCGACGGCTCCGACCGTCGTACGAGTGCGCCGCGGGCCCGAGCCCAAGATAAGGCGCCCCTTCCCAGTACTTCATGTTGTGCCGTGACCGATGCCCGGCACGGGCAAAGTTCGACACTTCGTAGCCGTCGAACCCCGCTTCGCCGAGCACCTCGTGGGTGAGGCCGAAAAGCCGTGCCTGATCTGCCTCTGGCATCTCCTCGAGCCGCCCTGCCTGTTGCCGCCGACCGAAGATCGTGCGCTGGTGAATGGTCAGCTGATAGCACGAG
>CAZCEX010000085.1:0-11751 GCA_964497785.1 uncultured Thermoanaerobaculia bacterium
GTGGGTCTGGGGATGAAAAACAACAAAAGTAGCTGTCGCCAGTAGCACGTGATAGAGGGCGAGCAGCAGTCCCTCGAAGCAATCTCCTTCAGTAGAGGGCTTCAAACACCGGCAGAGGAGGTACAGCGGCAGGAAGCCGAGGGCGAGAAAGCCCGTCAGCTTGATGCCCATCGTGACGCCGACCACCAACGAGTACACGGTCACCATCACGACCTGGATACGCTTGCTGCCCCGCCAGGTGGCGATGATGTCGAAGAGCAGGATCACCAATACGAAGGCGCACAGCGAGTACGAGTCCGCCATCATTCTGGTGGTGTGGAGAAAAGGCAGGTGGCCGATGAAGAAGCCGAAAAGGACCCCGGTCGGCAGATTCGCGATCCGGGCCACGTAGACGACGCTCAAAACAACCGCCAAGTAGGTGAAGACGGCACTGTAGAACCTCCCGACAAGCAAGGCTTCGTCGGGAAACGGCAGGTTGTCTGCGAGGTAGATCTTGAACGTCTCGTCGTCGGTGAAGGGCTGCCACCAACTCCTCATCTTCTCGCGACTCGTATTGATGGCGACGCCGTGCGCCTCGAGTTCAGCGCCGAGGAAGAACTTCACCATATTCGGTTGACCGATGCTCGGCACGTCCGCGCCCCAGGCTTCGAAGTCGAAGGTCCGGTCGTGGAAGAAAAGATCATAGTGATACGTGTAGTGATACCAGGCGTACTCGTCGATGTGGCGGTCAAACGGCGGCGTCTCGAACGGCGGTGCGAGCCACGGGTTATTCTGAAACAAGCGCTGGCCGACAAAAAAGAAAACGCAGCCCAGGGCCACGAGCCAGCCGAGGAGTACGAGCGGATGCCGCAACCGGGTCGCGAATCCCCGCCGTTGCTTTGACGATATCGACATCGAAGAAATCCTAACAGGCTTTCACCACATGATGGCTCGAAACAAACCCACGGGTCACCCGAGGAGGTCCCGACCCAGGGCTGTGATAGCCTCGAACCGAGAGTGAAAATGATCGGAAAGTCTTCAGAACGCAATCTCTTCGCCGTTTTCGAAGCGAGTCTGCACTGGTGGTCGCGCTGAGTTGGGTGCGCGACGCACCGGTGGCCGACGGGGTTGTCCTCAACGACTTCCGCCGCCAGTGGCTGGATATCGCCGATGACGTGCACGCGGCCGTCGAGCGCGTCGGCGCCGGCGGGTTCTACATCCTCGGCCGGGCCGTACACGACTTCGAGCAGGCATTGGCAGACCTCATCGGCGTTTCCGGATGTGTCGGCGTCGGCAGCGGTCACGACGCGCTCGAAATCGCCCTGCGAACCCTCGGCCTGGAGCCCGGGCAGCCCGTCCTGACGACGCCCCTGAGCGCATTTGCGACCACCCAGGCCATCCTCCGTGCGGGCGGTTCGCCGGTCTTTGTCGACGTCGATCCATCCGGCCTGCTCGACCTTTCGTTGTGCGAACGGGCGATCGGCGAGGATCCGGCACGGCGATTCCTGCTTCCGGTTCACCTCTGGGGCCACGCCGCTGATCTTGATCACATCGAGCGCCTCAAAAACGTCTTCGGGGTGACGGTGGTCGAGGACTGTGCACAGTCCATCGGCGCCCGCTGGGGTGGCCGCCAGACCGGCACCGTCGGACACGCCGCCGCACTGAGCTTTTATCCAACGAAGAACCTCGGCGCCCTCGGTGACGGAGGCGCAGTTCTGACCTCGTCTCGGTCTGTGCATGACCTCGCTCGCTGCCTGCGCGATTACGGACAAAGCGGGCGCTTCGAGCACGATGAGATCGGCCTCAACAGCAGACTCGACGAGCTGCACGCCGCCATCCTCGAGACCGTCATGATGCCGCGCCTTCAACCGTGGACGGCGCGGCGCCGCGAGATCGCCCGCCGCTATCTCGAGGGCATCAGCCACCCTCTCGTTACGATTCCCCCCGTCGCCCAGACCAACGATCCGGTCTGGCATCTGTTCCCAATTCTGGTCGGCGAGGGACGACGGCCAGCTTTCCGTGCTCACATGGAAAACCACGGAATCGGGACCACCGTGCACTACCCCCGTCTCATTCCCGAGCAACTGGCCTTGGCCGGGCGTAGCGACGTCACCGTGCTCGGCTCCCTCGACGTGGCGCGGTCCTTTGTCCGCGAGGAGGTCTCTCTGCCGATCCACCCATATCTCACGGACATCGAGGTCGAACGTATTGTCGCGGCCTGCAATCGGTGGCGCTCATGACCTTCTCACTCGTCATTCCGATCTACCGCAACGAGGCGTGCTTGCCCGACCTGCTGGCCACGCTCACCGAGCTCGACAAGGCGATGGCCGGAGATCTCGAGGCAGTTCTGGTCATCGACGGCAGCCCCGACCGCTGTTTTGAAATCCTGCGCGATCGGCTGCCCAAAGCGCCATTTCGGTCGCAGCTCGTGCTCCTGAGCCGCAACTTCGGTGCCTTCGCCGCCGTTCGGGCGGGCCTCGAGGCCGGACGAGGAGAACTCTTCGCCGTCATGGCCGCCGACGGTCAAGAGCCACCGGAGCTGGTCCTCCAGTTCAGGGAACAGCTGCTGTCCGGCGATGTCGACGTGGTCGTCGGCTGCCGAACGGGGCGGTCCGACCCCCTGCTCAGTCGCCTGGCCGCCGGGGCCTTCTGGACGCTCTACCGGAGATTCGTGCAATCGAGCCTGCCCAAAATGGGCATCGACGTCTTTGCTTTCACCAGTCAGGTCCGAGACCACATCCTGGCCATGAAAGAGGGCAACTCCACCCTTGTGGGATTGGTCTTGTGGCTGGGCTTCCGGAGAACCGAAATCGAGTACGAAAGACGGCGGCGACGTCACGGCAAAGGGGCGTGGTCTTTCCGCCGCAAGCTGCGATATCTGCTCGACAGCGCCTTCGCCTTCTCCGATCTGCCGATCCGACTGCTCAGCGTCATCGGCGCCGTCGGCGTCCTGTGCTCCGTCATGCTCGGGTTTGCGGTACTCGCCGCCCGGTTGAGTGGCGCCATCCAGGTTCCCGGCTACGCCGCCACGGTCACCGTCGTAATGTTCTTCGGTGGGCTCAACTCCTTCGGTCTCGGGCTGCTCGGCGAGTACCTCTGGCGAACCTTCGAAAATACCAAGGCACGCCCCAACCACGTGGTCGCGATCGCGACTGATTTCCCGGGAGACCGACCTCATGACACCCCTACCTGATGTCACGCGCCTCGTCGAGACTCGATCCATCGGGTCAGAGACGACGATCGGCGCCTTCACCCACGTCTTCCCCAAGGCTCGCATCGGCTGCGGCTGCTCGATCTCGGACCACGTCACGATCGGCAACGGCGTCACGATCGGAGACGAGGTCGTCGTCGGTGACGGCGTTCGAATGCGAGGCAACATCGAAGTCGGCGACGATGTTGTGATCGGCCCCAATACGACCTTTGCTGCCGGCGACCCTGCCGCGCCGACCACCGTGATCCAACAGGCAGCACGGATCGGCGCCGGCGTCACCATACTCGCAGGCCTCACCATCGCACGAGGCGCCGTCGTCGAGGCCGGCACAGTCGTCACCCACAACGTGCCTCCAGGCGCCGTCGTTGGTGGTCACCCGGCGCGAATCCAGGGCTATGCCGGCGTCAGTCCTGTTGCGCGCGGAGAAACTGAAACGAGCCGTCACAGCGAGGATCAACCTGCCTCCAGTCCGGTCAGTGGTGTCGAGGTCGTCGAACTGCCGGTCATCTCTGATCTTCACGGCAAGCTCGCGGTCGGTGAGATCGGACGTGGTCTGCCGTTCCAACCCAAAAGGTATTTCGTCGTTTACGACGTACCCAGCCGTGAGGTGCGCGGTGAGCACGCCCATCGCACTCTGCACCAATTTCTCGTCTGTTTACGGGGCGCGTGCTCGATCGTCGTCGAAGACGGAAAAAGCCGCGAAGAGTACCGCCTCGACACTCCGTCCCTCGGTCTGCACATCGGACCGATGGTGTGGGCAAGCCAGTCCAATTTTTCGCCCGACGCCACCCTCCTGGTGCTCGCCTCGGAGCAGTACGACCCCGAGGACTACATCAGGGACTACGGAGAGTTTTTGTCAGCCGTGACCCCGATTCCGTAGGTGACCGAGTCCCCGACCATCGCGATGCGTCAAGCACCCGTCGGTTTGTTTTCGGTCACGAGCCGTCCTCTGAAGCCCGAGGCGTTGTGGTCGAGGCTTGACGGCCGCAGTTCCCATCCTTGATGAATGTCCTCGGAGAAACGGAGCATCTCGGCCGTCGCGGTGGGGGGCGCCTGGACTCCAGATCCACCCTGCCCAGTCGCCCGGCTCAGACATTCGCCGGCCAACAGGACAAGCACCAAGCCAACGCCCAGCGCAACCCATCTCAACTTTCTTCGCGGCCGAGAACTTCGGTTCATGATGCTCTCTCACCTCGGGCCCCAGCCACCACCGCCGCAGGCACGTCGGCCAGGGACCATATGGCCCGGTCGAGCAGCGTCCCGTACCTGGCGACGAAACGTCGGTTGTTGGCACGGATCTCCCCCCGGAACCCTTTCGGATCCCGGGGCACGTGGCGAACGACCCACCCTGGAGAGACGATGGTCCTCAGACCCTTGCCCTGCAGACGAGCACCGAGGTCCTGGTCCTCTCCAGAAGAAAAGTATGCTGGGTCGAGCCCCCCAATAACATCAAAATGGGCTTTTGAAATCAGCAGAGCCGCACCCAATACCCACTCAACCGGCACCGACAGCCCGCGTGCCAAACGGGCAAAAACCTCGCGGCGGCGGACCGGCCGAAGCTGAATCAGACGTTGCCATACCGCGCGGGCGCCCGCAAATTCGCCCCAGGACAGGGCCGGCCTGTCCTCGCGATCGAGGGTCAGAGCACCGATCGCACCTGTATCGCCTTCGAAATCGGAAAGGAGGCGACTCCCCTGCCAGCCGGCGATCTCGGCGTCCGGGCTCAGCAGCATGAGCACTTCGCCTCCGGCCTCACGAGCCGCCCAATTGACCGCAACGGAGAAACCCAGGTTTTCTCCCGGTTCGACCAGACGCGGAGGGATCCCGGCTACCGTCTCGAATGGCAGATCGCCGAGGTCACCTGCGTTGTCGATGACGATGACCTCGTGAAGCGCGTCTCCGAGGTGCGACAGCGACCTCAGAGTACGGCCGAGGGCTGCACCGTGTCGATAACTGACGATGATCGCGGAGACCCTCACCGCGTTCCTGCTCCAGCCGAAGAACCCGGGTCAGGGGCGTCCATCTCGGCGTTTCTTCTTCGCTCGGGTCCGACGCAGCTGCTCGTCACCGAGCGCCATCAGAGCCGCGACCCGGACGTCGTCGACCCGCCGCCAACCGAGGATCGTCTGCCGCTGGGCGACGAGTCGACGCCAACGCCACAGACCCTGTGCGACCCCGCGGAAGAAATACAACGGGTGCCGGGAGCGGATCGTATGCCAAGCGAGCTGGCGAAAACCGACGCCCACGATGCGCAGGACGTTCTGGCGCAGGAGGTTTCTGGGAATGTTCTTGACAACGAGCTGAACCCAATTGCGGCCGATCAAGCGCACGACCTCGCCGTTTCGCATACCTCCCGTCGACAGCTGACCCTGGTGGAGCACACGCGCACCGGGCACAGCCAAGCAACGCCAGCCGGCGAGCTGCGCGCGCAGGCTGAGATCGAGGTCCTCGAGATAGGTTTCGAAGTTTTCGTCAAAACCGCCGACGTCCTCGAGCAGCTCGCGCCGATAGATGGCCGCTGTCGCCGGGGCGCCGAGCACCTCGACGGGCTCGCTCTCGCCGTCTTCGAAGGCAATGCCATTGGCGACCTGAAAGGGGAAGCATGCACTCGAAAGGCCCTCCCCCATCGAGTCAACGATGTCCGGTTCGTCGCGGCGCACGACCGCGCTGGCGAGGAAACCGACATCTGGGGTGCTCTCGAAAACGGCCATCAACGACTCGAGCCACTTCCTGTCGGGCTCGGCATCATTGTTGAGCACCGCGATGTAGCGGCCTTTCGCCGCCTCGATGCCGAGATTGACGGCGGCAGCGAAGCCGAGGGCTTCATCGCGCTCGATCACGGTGACATCGGGCATCTCCTGACGGGCCGCAGCTACAGAGTCGTCCCTCGACCCGTTGTCGACGACGATCACCTCGAAGCGGTCTTGAGTCTGGCCGTTGAGGGCGCGCAGGCACCGCACGAGGGCTTCGCGCTGGTGGAAGGAGGGGATGACGACCGATACATCGACCGGGTACTCACCACGCGCCTTGCGCTGGCCGACCCAGACTCCACGCCATCGCCGGTTGGCCTCCTTGAGAATGTCTTCGAGCTCTTCCGGGCCAAGGTGGCCGGTATGCACGGCCGCGGTCCGAAAACCGTCATAGTGCTCCGCCGAGTGGTGCACGAGCAGACCACGCTCCTCGAGCACATGATGGTACTCGCTGCCCGGGAACGGAGTCGCAATGGTGAACTGCAGCGACTCCGGGGCGAGGCGCAAGGCGAGCTCGATGGTCTGCTCGGCAGTCTCCCGCGTCTCGCCGGGAAGGCCGAACATGAAGGTCAGGTGGGTCTTGATATCCATCTCCTGGGTGAGAAGGATGTTGCCGATCGCTTTTTCGAGGTTGAGGCCCTTGCCCGAAGCCTTCAGGAGCTCGCGGCTGCCGCACTCGACGCCGTATTTGACGGCCGCGAGGCCGGTCTCCCGCATGCTCTGGAGAACCTCCTGGTCCATCAGGTCGGGCCGGCACATCGCCGCCCACGGAGTGTCAAGCCTCCGTGCCTTGAACTCACGGCACAGCTCCAACACAGCATCGCGGCTCACGTTGAATGTGTCATCGTCGAAGTAGACGGATTTGAATCCCCACGTGCGCACCATCGCCTCGAACTCGTCGGCAATGTCGTGCGGCCGGCGTGGGCGATGTCCGCGCTCGCCATAAAGGATCTGCGGCCAGGCGCAGAAGATGCAGCCAAATGGACAACCCCGACTCGCCCACATCTGAACCGACGGCCTCGGAATCGACCCGGGCTCGTCGTGATAGAGCGCCATGTCGAACCGGTGACGAGCCGGCCACGGCAGCGCATCGACCGCCACCAGCTCACGCCTGCCGCCGTCTCCGGTGCTCCCGTCTACAAGCCGACAGATCACACCACTGATGGGTGAAGCGATGTCGTGACTGATCCGCCACTCTCGACAGACGTCGCGAGCGGCAAGGTCGTACTCGCCGATAAGCACAGCGTCGATCTCGGGGTGGCTCTCGAGAAAATGCCCCGAGTACATCGGCTGGTGCAGACCACAGACAACGATCCGGCCCACAAAATCACGTGACCTCAGACGACGCACGATCTCGAGGTCGTCGTCGATCGAGATTGTCGAGACCTCGATGATCAGGACATGGGGGCCAAAGGCATCTACGCGCTCGAAAAACGCCTCGCGATCGAGTCTTTCAGCCAAGGCGTCGACACAGTCGACCTCGAAATCATCGTGCTCGAGCACCCCAGCCGCATACGCGAGAAGAAACGGGAACGGCATGTAGTCGTGGCGGTCGTCCTCAAAATGCGGCCACCGCGAACCCGCCCTGACCCCATACATTCCGGGTCGGCTCCACGGCGGGTTGACGAGCTGCACCCTCATCGTCTGCCGTCCGTATTCTCGGGTTTCTCGGCGAGGGTGTACAGCGCGTGCAGGTTCATGCCCAGGTTGTCGCACGAACGCAGACAACCGAACGGGGCGAAGTAGGGGTCGTCCTTGTTGAGCGTCTTTGCGTTGCGGCGGAAGGTCTCGTACCGGGCCGAGGACCAGACGGAGAGGAAAGATGCTTCGGCGACGTTGCCCAGCGGCGCCGAGCTGCCCTTGCAACAGGCAACAACATTGCCACGGTAATCGATGCGGCTGTAGAGATCGCCGACAAAACACGGGATCTCGCGGATCAGCTCCGCTTCTGCCGCGCTCGGGTCACGCAGTGTGGCACGGGCGCGGCGTAGGAACGAGCCCGTGCCGGTGAGCTTGAGGGTGGGAACTCGAAGTCTGCCGATCGCCCCGTCCGGGAAACACCTCTGCTTGAGCGAACATGCCCGGCAGGCCCGCTCCGGAAACGACAGCTCGAAGACATCGTCGTCGATCTCGCGCATGGCCTCGTCGGGCAGGCCACGCGAACATCGCAGATGGGGACCGTCGAGATGGGTGAAGCCCTCGAGCAATCCGAGACGAAGAAAACGGCCGAAATCGTCGAGCTCCTGCCACACAATGGCCGGCGCATCCTGACGCAGGTGGGGTTTTTCGAGCCAGTGGGTCGTATACTCCGGCCAGTCCTTAAGCCTCTTGAACGTGGCCTCGATCTCGTGGACCTCGGCCGGGCACAGCGCAAGGTCGTTGACTGTATCCGGCGTCAGATCGATGACCTGAAACTCGACCTGGTCGACGTCGGTATCGAGGGCGTGCCGAACCATCATCTCGATTCCCCCGCTGTTGGGTCTCGAGATGACGTGATAGGTCTTGACGGTGGGCCTTCCGAGACGCCGTCGCGCATTCGTGAGGTCACGGAGACCGGAAGTGATGCGATCGAATACTCCGGCGCCGACACCGGGGTGGGTGGCGGCGTAAGTCTCTGCGTCGCCGGCCCATAGGCTGACGGTCGCCTGATCGAGGCCGGCCTCGGCCAGGTCCTCGACCCGTTTCGCATCGAGCAGAGTCCCATTGGTCACGAGGGTGGTGCGCAGACCGAGAGCCGAGGCGTGGTTGATGATGTTGATTGCGTCCGGGTTGACCAACGGCTCTCCGCTGCCCGAGAACTGGATCTCACGCACTCCGAGGGCAGCCAACTCTTCGAGCAACTCGGTGATCCTCGAGGTCGGCAGAGGCAGTGCCTGCTGCAACTGGCCGTGGCGATCTGACGAGAGCAGCTCAGAGTGGCACCAACAGCCAACGCAGCGCAGATTGCAGGCCGCCGAGAGCTCGATCTCGACCATCCGAGGTCCAACCTGTTCTTTGCTCGCCGCCGCGCGGGACACGACCTCATCGCCGACAGTCTCGTTGTCATCCCGTTCGACGTCGGCAGCTCTCTGCGGCCCTGTCTGTTCTGCGGGAGCAGCCCCTGCAACCTCGTAGCGTCGCAGCACCCGCGCACGGTGGCGGCGAACCTCCCGAACGGCCGTCAAGCCGGGGGTCTGAACGTCAATGCCGAGGCCCCGCGCCACCTCGACCAGCTCCCACAGGAACTTCGAGCGCGAGACCAGATTGTTGCCGGCCCGATCGACCCACTCGCGAGGCTCGCCACCCGGCGGCCACCAGATGCCGTATCGTTCCGGCCTAGCCGACACCTCGGAGCCAGGCGCCGGGTTGTAGGGTCGCATAACGAGGACACCGATCGACTCGGCATGATCGCTCAGCCAAGCGGCGGCCTCCCTCCGGTCGTTGCCGGTCTCTCCGGGTCCGCCGACCTGCAGCATGAGTTCGGTTACGATGCCGGCCGCATGAGCCGCGTCAAGAGCGAGCCCCAACCCATCCGGTTTCACTGCGGCGTGGAGGGCATCACACAGCCTGGCGCATGCCGACGGCAGGGCTGCACGCACGGCACCAACTCCAGCCGAATGGAGGCGGCGCCAGAGGCCGGCGTCACCTCCATAAACGGCGGTGACAGGCAGCGTCCACTTCGCCCCTTCGGGGCCGCACGCGAGGAGCGCGAGCAGGTCTGAGTCCGCACCGTCGACGCCAAAGGTAGGGACGTGGTCGACGATCTCGATCCGGTCGACAGCACCATCGACCGCATCCCGGACCTCCGCCCTCACGACATCGATGTGGCGCGGGCGGTGCGGCCCTTCGAACGCGGTCACACCACAGCTCGCCTCGCACGCTCCGACCCCGAGTGTGGTGCGCATCAGGAGCGTGGCGGCTGACATCGGGTCCACGAAAGAGCCACCCGGCAGCCCGTCCCAGCCCGGCAGGATCGGTTCCAGGAGCTTTCCATTCCCGGTCTGCGATCCACAATCGAGCCACCTCGAAATCTCGGCGGCCCAGATCGGGTTCGGCAAGCCACGGCATACGAGGCATCCCTGCGCCGCGAGCAGGGCCGATTCGTCGCCGCCCACGAGCAGCTCTCCGAAAATGACGAGCCTCCCGGATTCACTCCGTTCGAGGGCATCGTGCACCGCGCACGCCACGGACTGAGCCATCCCGCCGTGCAGGTGCAGCGCGATGGCATCAAGTGCAGGCAAATCGACAGCCTGCTCCTCGTTTTCGATCGGGCCTTCTGAAACAACGACGATTTCGAATGTTCCTGATCTGGTCAAGGAAGCGGTCAAAAGAGCGTCAACCCACGCCCTTCTGCGGGCCCCAGGCGAGCCCGGCCAGACCTCGGTGGCGTGGACCAAGCCGATCCTGCCGACCATCAGTCACCGGCCTCCAGCTGCGGGTGGTTCGGGCGCCCCGACCAACCGGTGCCACTCGATGTTGTGCATCAGGTTGTCGCAGCTCGTCACGCAGCCGATGTCTTTGAAGTAGGGGCCGTTCGCCTTCGATTCGTCGGCGTGCCGCCTGAACTCGGCATAGGTCTGGGAACGCCAGATCTCGGCGAACGACGCCTCGCGCAGATTCCCCATCGGCCGCATGACAGCTCGGCAACACGGCACCACGTCGCCATTCGCCATCACCCTGGCGAAGAACCACCCGACCAGGCAGGGTACCTCGTCGACCGCTACCCGGTCATAGTGCCCGTGCTCCGGGTCGTTTTCCTGCAGACGACGCAAAAAACCGTCCTCGTTGTCGATGTTGATGCGACCGCGGTAGGTGTCAAAGGCGCGGCAAGCTCGGCCGTAAAGGTCCGCTGCCTCGTCCGCGTCGAGCAGGAGCCCGTCCGTGCAACCCGGGATGGGATCAACCACCGTGAAGTAGACTCGCGCGGCGCCCACCCGGCAGGCGAGCTCCAGCATGTCTTCGAGCTCATGATGGTTCATTTTGCCAACGACATTGGCGAGCACCACCTCCGGTCGCGCGGCGCCACCGACACGATCCTCCGCGATGTGCTCCAGGGTCGCCACGATACGGTCGAACGTCGCACCGGTTTTGTTGGGGTGCAGCCTCGAGTAGGTCTGCGGCGTCGCCGCCCAGAGGCTGACTGTGAGTTCTGATACGGCTTCGAGCGCCGGATTGCTTACCCGGCGGAGCAGGATGCCGTTGCTGGTCACATGACAGCGCAGACCGTTGCCGGCGGCCGCTCGCGCCAGATCCTCGAACTCCGGGTGCAGAAGCGGCTCGCCACCGCCGGTGAAGCGTACGATCTCGCACCCCATCGCCGCCAGGTCGCGAAGCAAGACATGCACCATGGGCCCCGGCAGCTCCCGCTCGAACCACGCCGGCGCCGGCGCCTTGTCCCGCAGCAGGGGCGACCCCGTCCAGCACGCGATGCAATTGCTGTTGCAGCGATTCGTCAGATCGATGACGACATGCTGTGGTCCGTTCCGGGGAACGTCAACCCGCAGACGGGCGGCGGCGATCCTTTCGCCGTCACGCATCCCGCGCCTCGCGGCCATCTGCCCCGAAGGCCTGGTCACGATCAAAAGAGGTGGTGTGCAAAGGTCTCACGAGATAACGATCGAATCATTAAGGTCCGACGATCCGGAATCGCCAGGTCGGCAGCCAGATGGTGAGTATCTCTTTCACCGGGCGAGTTTACCATCGTCCAAACGCCCCCATTCGGTCAGCGCAACGAGGCGGTCCGCATCAGACTTTCTGATGTTACAGGCTAACCCGCATCAAGGCTATACACCTGAGTCAGGTTGATCGTGAAAGACGGCCAGAAAGCCATAT
>CAZCEX010000086.1:0-11745 GCA_964497785.1 uncultured Thermoanaerobaculia bacterium
GGGTGATTCGTGCGCCGCTCAGCTCGAGGCTGGTGCTGTCACTGAAGACCTCGCCTGCCACCAGGGTGGTTTGCCCGGGCCCCGCGAAGAGACGCGTGAAATAGACGGCCTGGTTGCCGGCAAGATCCGTGATGTCCCCGGTGAGTGTGAGGCGCAGGGGCCAGTCCTCGGCCGCGGGGGTCTCGACGAGTGTCAGGAAGACCTCAGCGCCTTCGACGGTGTGAACGAAGGTCAATGGACCGGTCGCGCCGTCGAGAACGATGCTGGAACCGGCGCTGCACGTCGCGGGCTCGAGGATCTCGGAGAAGCGGACGAGGATCTCGGTCTCGCTCTGAAGGTCGGCTGTGACGACGTACGGCGCCTCACAGTCGAGTTCAACCACGAGCGCGATCGCAGTCGAGGCGTTGTCGGCGTCGTCGATAGCAACGACCTCGAAGGTCACGGGACCGGAGCTTACGGTAGGCTCCAGATCGAGAGCGAAAGCGCCATCCGGGCCGGCGAGGGTCGAAGCCCCGCGCACCGCGCCACGCGCGGTCACCGTGACCCCAGGTTCGGCAGATCCCGTGACCGCGAGGGTGGTGAAACATACCGGACTGGTGAGTGGATCGATGGTCGGCGGATCCGGCGCCGTTGCATCGGAGGTAGAAAACGTGCTGAGGTCTGCGGCCCCGAGGGCGTGGCCTGCGAGATCTGAGACCGCGGTCGTGATCTCGAGCCGATGTTCGGCGTCTGAGACGAGGCCGGTCACCGGCACGATGACAAGGGCCGTGCCACCATTCTCGAGGCTCAAGTTCACCTGCAGATCATCTCCACCTGCCTGAAGACTGACCGCGCCCACAAGGGAGTCTTGGCCGACGGCTTCGGAGAAGGTGGCGTGGAGGTAGGCCCCGGGGGGCACCGCGATCGCCCCGTCGGAGGGCACGAGGGCAACGATTTCGGGAGGCGTCGTATCGACGGTGACAGTGACCGAAGTGACGCCGGGGTTTCCGGCTGCGTCGGTGGCCCGCACGATGACATCGGTTTCACCCTCGGGCAGCTCGAGCACGTGGCTGAAGCTGCCATCGGCGCCGAGCGTGACCAGGACACCGTTGACGGTGAGAGAAGCGATTTCCGTCGGGTCGGCGACGCTTCCGCTGACCGTTAGCGAGGTCTCGGACACCACCGACCCCGGCGAGGGCTGGTCGATGGAGACCTCGGGCGCCGAGCTGTCGATGGTGATGAGGCGCTCCGCTTCGTGGCGGTGACCGAGAGTGTCGGTGGCTTCGACCACCAGCGTATGACGCCCTTCGGGAAGGGTAATAGTGGCGGTGAATCCACCGTCGGAGCCAAGCTGAGTAGGTTGGGAATTGACGGTGACACTCTCGAGGTGCGCATCGGCGGCGACACCGGTGACTGCGAATGTGCCCTCGGCGAGCACGGCGGAGGGACCCGGGGCCGTTATGGTGATTGCCGGCGCGAGAGTGTCGCGCACGACCGTGATCACGAGATTTGTGGAATTTCCGGCGCGATCGGTCGCCTCGATGGGGAGGGTATTCGTGCCCTCGTTGGCCAACGGGACTTGTGCCTGGAAAGTCTCACCGGCCAGGGAGGTGGCGAAGCCGGCGACGGTGACGTGATCGAGGTGGTTATCGGTGGCGTTTCCTGTGACGAGAACCTCGGCTGAGCCGACGAGGTCGCCGTCTTCAGGGGTGGAGACGGTGAGGGTCGGCGGATTGGCGTCGAGAACGAGCAGGAGCTCGGTAGTGGTCGTATTTCCTGCAAGATCCTGTGCCTCGACGATGATCGGATTGTCGCCGTCGGCAAGTGCAAGATCCGCGAAGGTAAAGAGACCACCGGCAATCGTGGCGTCGAGTGCGTTGACGGTGACGGAGATGGCGTCGTCGCAAGCCCCCGTCAGAGTCGGCGCTGCGTCGGCGAGCACGCTGCCGTCGGCGGGGTTCAGGCCAGAGATCACCGGGCCTGTGAGGTCGATGGTGAAGTGGAGTTCAAGCACGGCTGCATTTCCAGCAGCGTCGGTGGCCTCGATGTGCAGCAGGTAAAGACCTTCGTCGGTAACGGTGGTACCGACGGTGAACGGGGCGGCGTTGAGGGTGACGGTCGTCGTGGTCTCGGTAGCATCGGAGACGTCGACGACGGGAGTCAATGCCTGGTTGGTGAGGTGGCCGTCGGTCATCGGCTGGCCGTCGACAGTGACCACGATGACCGGGGCCTCACTGTCAAGGGTAACGACCCGTATCTCAGAGGTCGAGTGACCAAAGGTGTCCACAGCCTCGACGGTGATCTGCTGCTCGCCCTCCACCAGGGTGACGAGGTGGTTGAAGGCGCCGTCGGCCGTATGTGTGACGGGTTCGCCGTCGATCGTCACGGCCTCGAGATTGGGATCGGCAGCCTGGCCGGCAACGGTCAGGGCAGCGAGGCGGGTTACGAGACCGTGTTCGGGTGAGGTGAGGGTCAGCAGCGGTGGCTGGCTGTCGCGAACGTACGAGACCTCGAGCTGGGTGGAGTGGCCGGCGGCATCGGTGGCGATGAGCAGGACCGGGTTGTCACCCTCGTAGTCGAGGGGCACTGCGGAGGCGGTGAAGTCCCGCCACTCGCCGGCCGGTGGACTCAGGGCGGCGGTGATGCCCGCGATACTGAGGTTTTCGGTATCGGCCGAGACCTGACCGACGATGGTGAGGGTCGGTCCTTCGTGCGCCGTTCCCGGCGCCGGCTCGGTGATGAGAATCTCCGGCGGCTCGGTGTCGATCGTGAAGGCGCGGCTCGCGCTGGCCTGGCCCCCGGCGGCGTCGGTGGCCGTGACCTGGAGGGTATGCTCGCCGGGCACGCTGAAGGGCGTACCGAGCATGTAGGCCCCGCCGTCGACGATGGCCGTGACGGTGACCTCAGTGGCGTCCAGGGCCTCGGCGGTGAAGATCGCCGCGCGGCCGAGGAGCAGGGGCTCGACGAAAGCGACACCCGACTCGAAGGTGGTGATCTCGGGCGGACTGAGATCGATGAGAAAGAGGGCATGGGCCGCGCCGATGTGGCCGGCGCAATCAATGGCGGTTCCAACCAGCAGGTGCGCACCCTCCGCAGCGATCGTCGCACCTGGGACGTAGGGCAGCCCGTCGACGGTGAGGGCTGCCTGCAGTGGGTCCGAAAACGGTGGGTCTGCCACTGTGGCGCCGGCGGTGATGGCGCGGCCGACGACGAAGGGCTCGACGCCCGGCGGCGGAGTGCCGCCGAAGCCGGCGCCAGGGAAGGGTACGCCGTCCATGAGCAGCTGAACGAAAGGCGCTGACGCATCGATGCGCCAGCTGCGCTCGACGGTCGACGCGTTGCCGTAGCTGTCGGTGGCGATCACCGTCACAACGGCCGTGCCGTCACCGGCGCCGAGGTCGACGTCGGGAGCGGTCCACCTGCCGTCCACACCGAGAAGACCGGCGTAGGTTGCGGTGAGACCATCCGAGGTCGTGACCTCGAGCGCTACACCCACTCCCGGCGGTGGCGAGTTCGCATCACCGAAGTTGCCGGCGATGGTGTAGCTCACGCCACCGGCGAGGCAGGTTGCTTCGGGCTCGTCAATGTTCACCTCGGGCGGTTCCTGATCGTCGAGGGCCCGGCTGATGCGGCCCACTCCGCTGAGCCTGAGTTTTCCTGCAGCCAGGCCACCGACAAGCTGAGAGCTGCCGCCGATGGTGGACAGGGCCTCGGGAGCAAAAATCAAACTCTGGCTGAAGGTATTGCCCGTGAGCTTGACGCGGCCGCCGGAGACCCAGAGACGGAGGTCCGCCGGGCGACCGGTTGGGTTGAGGCGGGCGGAGCCCGAGACGATGATATTTCCGGTACAGAGGATGCTGACAACGCCCTCGGGTACGATCTCTGCCACCCCGGAGAGGCGGATGGAGTCCAAGTAGTAGGTGCCTTCCGGAAGCACGAGTCGGTCGTCGCCGTTGACCACGAGATCGCGGTGGTTCTTACCCCGGAGCGGGTCCTTGCCACGCTCGGTGAGCGGCATGGTGTCGTTGCTGTTCGATCCCGCCACCTCGGTCTCGAGAGCGTCGAGATCAATCGGCCGGCACTCCGCCGGCGCCGACGCCACGGACACTTCGCCGGTGATGAATGAGCTGCCCTTGAGTTCGACCTCGGCGCCGGGGCCAACGGTCACGTCGCCGTGCACCTCGGCGGTGCCCTTGAGCACCACCCCGCCGTTGCTCACGATATGGCCATGCTCGCCATGCCAACCGCCAGCGCCGAGATCGACCGAGTCGATGACGGTGCTGCCGGACGCGATCACATCCTCGCAGGTGAGCACGGCGACCTCGGAGAGTGCGCTGGGGATCGGGAACGGCTCTGTAGCGCCGGACGATAGCGCGTGAACAAGGAGCAAAAACACCCAACAACCGACTCGGTACATGCGGCGCAGCGTATTCATCGTGCACCCCCGCCGGTCAGCGTCATGTCAGGTTTGTCGGCGTCCCATGATTTGATTCTGCGCGCCGCACGCGACGGGTTCAGCCTCGTCGGTATTCTCATCGGCCACCTCCCATCGCTGTCGAGTCGCTTCCAACCCATCGAGGTCTGAAGCCAGGCGTATCGTTGAGTCGTTCTGCGTCTGAGTACTCCAGAATTACCGCCGGGGAAGAGGTCTCAGGAGTAAACAGCACGATCACCTCTCCCAGGGCCGCCTTCCTGTGGGCGTTGCCGTTGAGGCGGACCATGAGGCGCGGCTGTTCGGGAACGGTGATGTCGTAAAGCATCACCATACCTCTAGCGACCAGCAACAAGCGGTCGCCCCGTGCGGAGGCGTGCAACAGTTCGGTCTCGACCGTCCACTCGGCCGTCACTGCCCACTCACGGTCGTCACGAAGTAGCCGGACCTCGGCGCCTGATGTTTCGATCAAGCCATTGGACCAGCTGCCGAGACTAGAAGCGATGCCTTCGAGCCGCAGGCTCTCGGGATCACTTGCGGGGTCCTCACTCGGGAACGCGAAGAGAGCCCTCCCACTCATCCCCGTTGCCGTGACATAGAGCCGCTCGTCTGTTTGCAGGAGCTGCTCCAGTGTCAGGGACGGATCGAGGAGGTAACTCGGACCGGTAGCCATGTCGGGCGAGGTCATCTCTCCCAGCAAGGAGAGTGTCACCAGGGCGAACGAGCGCGAGCCATCACCCTCTGCATCTTCGATCAGCACGACGGCCCTGGTGTCATCTGCTACCACGCCGATCACTTGACGGTCAGGAGGTATTCCAAGGTCCAAAGGCGGTTGCCGGAGGTCACGAATGTCGATCAGCTCCAGCCCATGGCGTCTGGCGACAATCAGGTACTCATTTCCTGTTGCCAAACCGACGACAGCCTCAGTGCCGCTAAACTCGGCGAGAATCAGGCCGTTCAACCGGTCAAACACCCGCAGCGAACGGTCGGCGACCGCGACCCAAGACTCATCGGTCACCGCATGGCGGCAAGTCTCGTTCGCCGGCATGGCCGGAGCCATTGCCCAGTATTCGTTTTCGGGCATGGCTGGCAATGAAACAGATCGACCGAAGCGGACGACCGGATGGTCGTCGATCACAGTAACCGAAGGTCTACTTCCCGGGGCGCCCGGCCACTCAAAGTTTTGGCCCTCCCGGCTAGCGAGGCTGCCGAACCGGTCGCTGAGACGAATTTCGCTGATGCCGTCGTCATCGAAGACCGCCTGATCACTCAGCGAAATGCGGTACGAACCGGTCAGGGGTCCGGCTTCAATCACTACCTGCTCGAGGTCGATCTCAGGCCCCGATGTGTTTGGTGCGACCCAAAAGCCGTCCCGTTTGAGATCCCATCTCGGCGCACGGATGGGGTCCACCGAGGTCATGACGGCCCCGTCTTGCACGGTTACGTCGTCAAAGAGGTACACGCCCTGCCAGCCATCGCCTGGGTTAGCATTCGGCATCGGAAGGGCATCGTCAAAAGTGATCGTTCCGGCGTCAATCGACGCGATCCGCCACGTGCCTTTGAGCACGCCTGCAGCGTCCCTAACCTCAACCCAGTGGCCAACAAAATAGGGCGGAATGGAAGTAAGCCCGGTTTCGAGAACGCTACCGCCGCTTCCTGCGCCCGCAGTTCCGCTGCCCAAGGACGGCAGCTCGGTCGAGCCGTCCGGCGTTCCGTTGTTGTCGACGGCCAAACTACCGTAAATCGCGGTCCCGTTCTCGTGGAGAAAGACTGTCCCTGCACCCCCACGTCGCCACGACTCGTTTGAGGCGCCACCGTGAGTGTTGAGGTTTGACAGCACGTCTCCAACAGCCGAGGAGTACTCGATAGCTATCGCGCCACCGCCACCACCTACTTGAGAACTGGTGGTGGATTGCCCGCCGTTGGCCTCGATAACTCCTTCACCCGAGATCATAGTGTCAACGGTGATCCATACCGACCCCCCCCCAGCGCCACCACGCTCGTTGGTCGCCAAACCATTCGCGTGAATGCCTCCGTCGATCTCGAGGCTGCCAGCGGCGATACGGACGATCCCACCGCCATACAGACCCGACGTCGAGTTGCCTTCGGATCCTCCTCCGGCTTCTTGTGGTCGTGTCACGCTGCCATAGGTCGACCCGCCGCCAGTTCCACCTTTGCCCAGGTGGCTCCCTCCGTAATAACTGTCCGGAGGCGTCTCCCCAGGATAGCTCGTATTGGGCCCATAACCCTTGCCACTCACGTCAATTGACGCGCCGTTCGCGATGGACAGCTGGCCATCGATTTGAAGCTCCAAGCTGCTGCCGGATCGATGCGACAGCCCACCGCCGGACTCGACGACCAGACTGCCGGCACTGATCGCCACGGCGTCCACCTGACCCTCGACCTGGACGTGCCCTGAAGTCACGAGTGGTGTCCTGATTTGGGTCAATCCGCTCCCATAACCCAGTGTCATTGTGCTGGTCCAGATAGGATCGTTGCTCGTCAGCTCTTGCCCACCCGGCACTCTAACCTCGTCAAAACGGTAGCCGCCCTGCCAGGCATCTCCAGTCTCGACAAACGGCATCGGAACAGCATCTTCGAAAGTGATCGTGCCGAAGTCAATCGACGCGATCCGCCATGTGCCTTTGATCACGCCTGCGGCGTCCCTGACCTCGACCCAGTGGCCGACAAAGAAGGGCTGGATTGAAGTCAGCCCGGTTTCTAGAATACTGCCAGCGCTTCCTACGCCGGCAATTCCGCTGCCCAGGGACGGCAGCACGGTCGGTTGACCACCGTTTCCTCCATTATCGATAACCAGGCGACCAAAGGTCGGAAGGCTCGTCTGAACGGTGTAAACCGTCCCCGCACCGCCGGTTCTCCGGGCGACGGTCGACAGGCCACCAAACGCCTCAAGATTATCCAGCACGGTAGCTTCAGCAGCATAGGTTCCGTACTCGACGGCGATTGCGCCTCCACCGCCAAGCGCTCGATCCACATAAGTTGTTGTGCCTCCATTGGCCTCAACGGTCCCTGAACCAGAGATCTCTCCCGTCACGGTGATCCACACCGATCCCCCGGCCCCCGCACGGTATCTGTTGACCGACGAGCCATTGGCCCTGACCACTCCATCGAGAACCAAAGTGTCCGCAACAATTCTGACAACTCCCCCGCCCGGCTGACCGGAACTCGGATCCGCTGAACCCCCTCCGGCCTCCTGAGGCATCGTCACACTTCCAAAGGTCGATCCTATGCCACCCCATTCGCCTCCTACTCCAATGTGGCTTCCACCGGAATCGCCTGTGGGTGCAGTCTCACCTGGATAGGTCTGTTCCGCCCCATAGCCCTTCCCGGTTACGTCGATCGAACCACCGGCGCCGATCACCAGGGTCTCGGCTCTGACCTCCCGGACCTCGACCTGGCCGGCGATTTCAACGGTTCCAGCGACAACCAATGGGTTCGAAAGGGTCGTGATGCCTCCGTTGAAACCCACATTGAAAGACTGTGAGCGAATCGGATCGTTGCTGGTTAGCACCTGCCCACCCGGCAGTCTGACCTCGTTAAACCGGTAGACACCTTGCCAGGTGTCGTCTGGGTTGACCGACGGCATTGGGACTGCATCTGTGAAGATAATCGTGCCACCTGAAATCGACTCGATTTGCCACGTGCCCTTGAGGAATGGCTCACCATCAGGACCGATTTCGCTGATTTCGACCCAGTGGCCGACAAAGAAGGGCTGGATTGAAGTCAGCCCGGTTTCTAGAATACTGCCAGCGCTTCCTACGCCGGCAATTCCGCTGCCCAGGGACGGCAGCACGGTCGGTTGACCACCGTTTCCTCCATTATCGATAACCAGGCGACCAAAGGTCGGAAGGCTCGTCTGAACGGTGTAAACCGTCCCCGCACCGCCGGTTCTCCGGGCGACGGTCGACAGGCCACCAAACGCCTCAAGATTATCCAGCACGGTAGCTTCAGCAGCATAGGTTCCGTACTCGACGGCGATTGCGCCTCCACCGCCAAGCGCTCGATCCACATAAGTTGTTGTGCCTCCATTGGCCTCAACGGTCCCTGAACCAGAGATCTCTCCCGTCACGGTGATCCACACCGATCCCCCGGCCCCCGCACGGTATCTGTTGACCGACGAGCCATTGGCCCTGACCACTCCATCGAGAACCAAAGTGTCCGCAACAATTCTGACAACTCCCCCGCCCGGCTGACCGGAACTCGGATCCGCTGAACCCCCTCCGGCCTCCTGAGGCATCGTCACACTTCCAAAGGTCGATCCTATGCCACCCCATTCGCCTCCTACTCCAATGTGGCTTCCACCGGAATCGCCTGTGGGTGCAGTCTCACCTGGATAGGTCTGTTCCGCCCCATAGCCCTTCCCGGTTACGTCGATCGAACCACCACATTCAACGCTCATACTGTCGGCAACTTCGAGTAGGAGGGTACCGCCCGGGTCAGTGGTGACTCCTGCGCCCGTTAGTACAACCAGGCTGGTCGGACTGATTGGGCCATTGACCGTGAAGGTCCCGGCCGAGAGCACTAAATCCTGCCCATCCAAGGCGGCATCGATTGTCTGAGACCCAGAGAGAACCGTCCCGCCAATCACGGTTTCGACGATGGTCGCTGAACCGACGTTGCCGGCATAATCCCGGGCCTCAATCGCCAGCTCGAAAATATCTCCTGGTAGGGCATCGACCGGCGGTATCAATTCAAAGGACCCGGACAGGGTCGTTTGATCGACCGGCACGTCCTCCGCAATGGGGAGATTGTTGACCGTTATTGTGTAGCTCTGTATCAAATCACCTGCATTGGGATCGGAGATTTCGAAGGCGACGGACTGTGTGATTCCGGGGAGCACGTGATCTCCGTCTTGGGGGCAGACAAATGTGACGACCGGTGCGTCCGGGCTGACCAGCGGCCGAATGACGATCTGTTGACTGAGCTCAGTTGTGTTACCGGCAGGGTCAGTCGCTGTCAACGTCCAATTGACGTTTTCAGGAGTCGTTACCTCCGATGCAGTCCATGTACCCGCAGCGGTTGCGGTCCACACATCTCCCGGGAGCTGTATATCTGCAAGACTGAGATCGACTCCGTCGCCGTCAATCTCCAAGTTCACCGCGGTGATCTCGACGTTGTCTTCCAATACGAACTCGAATGACACGGTCTCACCGGAAATAAACTCTTCGCTCGGGGTCGGTTGGATTGCTGCGGTAGCAGGTTGAGTGGTGTCGGCCAATACGACCAGCACCTGTGGCGCCATCGCGGTCCTCTGCCCGAGGGAATCTTCAATCTCACCAGCGACGACGATCTGTGAGCCCGCTGCGGCTTCGGCTGGCACCCTAAAGGTGGCCACGGCCTGGTCGTCGAGTCCCGAAAGGTCCAACGATCGGGTTTCGGCCAAGGCGCCGCTTAGGTTGAGGGAGACATGATCCAGTCCAAAATCGTCGGCAGCCACCACGGTCACCGCCAGGAGATGGTTGGGCAGGATCTCAACATCGGGGCCGACCGTCAGCAGACCGGTCGGCGGCAGGTCGTCAACGACCTCGAAGATGTGTTCCGCGATCACCGAAAGGTTACCGGAGACATCGACCGCCTGAGCCGAGAGCACGAACTCACCGGCCTCAAGCGGCAACACCAGACCAAGGGCGTATGTCCCCGTGCCGGCGTCAAAGGTCCCCTGACCGATATCGATGCCGTCGACCGCAAAGGACAACGCAGCGACTGCATCGTTCGACGAGACCCCGGCACGAAGGACGATCTCCTCGCCCTCGATCGCCCACCAACGATCGCCGTCCACCGTCGCCCCGTCGGGAGGCAGCAGCACCACCAGCGGTGGTTCGGCGTCACGGACCCTGAACGTCCTCGCCACGGGTGTCGTCATCTGATTACCCGAGCTGTCCTGAACACCCACCACCTCGACGGTGTAGAAGGTGTCGAGAGACAAAGCGGAAAGGGGTCGCAGGCGTACATCGAAGCCGTCGCGCTCGATGACGAGCTGACTGACAACGGCTGCGCCGCCATTGAGGAGCCGTACGGTCGTTTCGGTGACCGTGCTTTGATCGAGAGGCTCAGAGAAGCTGATCACCGGCTCGACGTCCGGTCCGACCGGGCTGTGACCGGTCGGGTCATGGTCCGGAAAAACTCCGACAACGGATGGTGGCTCGTTGTCCCGAGTTCTGAAGGTGAAGTAGCTGTCGAACGCCAGCGTGCGTCCCCCGAGATCCTCGATGCCCTGGAGCACATCGATGACGTACAGGGTGTCTCCCGCAAGCACACCCGGGGCGAGGGTCACTCGGGTTACTTCGCCGTCTTCGGTGTTGACATCTTCGAACTGCATGGTTGTCGCAACAGGCGAACCGCTGCTGTACTCGCGCAACCTGAGGCGGTCGGCCGTGAGTGACTCGTGACGCATCGCCTCCGAAAGATCAATTACGACTGTCGTGCTCTCGACGACGTTCTGCTCGCCGTTAGCCGGGAGGGTTCCGGTCACCGTCGGGTTGGTGTCGTCGAGCCCCAGCTCTCCGAGATGGTTGACATCTGTCGTGATGGCGATGCCTCGGCGGACATACCTACCTGCGCCTTCAGCGGCATACGCCTCGAGACGGTAGCCGGTGGCGACCGGCAGGGCAGGAAAGAGGAAAGAACCGTCTGTTGCGGATATACAGCGGAACACCCTGCCAGAGCCGGCCAGTGTAACCAATGCCCCACCAGCAGGGCTTCCGTCAGGCTCAAGCACGACGCCGTCGGCAGCGCCCGCCTCTTCGAGCTGGACTGCGATCGTTCTGAGACCGCCGTGATGGGCCTGGTCGACCGCAAAGTTCGTGCTGCCTCGGAGCGTGTTTCCAATACCGTCGTTGATGGTGGCAGCAGCGGTGTAGTTGCCGACGCCGACGTTAACGATGGGCTCTATGGCGCCGTCAGCGCCGGTCTGCGTCACGACCCGGAGGGCGCCGTAGTGGCCATGGCCCTCAAGGCGTACCTCGGCCCCATCCACAGGTTCTCCCTCAAGGGTCACGGAGATGTCAACCTCGGACCGACCGGCCAGCAGAATATCGACCATTTGGCTTTCCGGGGGGTCCGTCATGTAAGCCACGACCGAGCCGCCAAACTGCTCGATGAACTGCTGACCGAGGATGTCGCCTGCACCAAGGCTCGAACAACTGCCGGCACATGCCGCGGACTTGAACTGGCCCGCCACGACTCCATCAAAGACCACCGGCTGTCCCTGGCTCAAATGGGTCACGGTGCGCCCTCCACCATGGGGCTCCCGGAACGACGAGGAGTTCGACTGGGTGAACGCCACCACCGGCTCGAGACCATCGAGCAGGCTG
>CAZCEX010000087.1:0-1487 GCA_964497785.1 uncultured Thermoanaerobaculia bacterium
TCCGGACCCCCTGAACCCCATTCAGGTGCGCTACCAGGCTGCGCTACGTCCCGACTCTTGTTACTCGGTTCTCAGATCTGCCAGGGCCCCTACGATTTCCTCGCGGACGTCGCGGAGGGTGGCGATCAGTGGTTGTACGATCTCCGCAGCTATCTTGTCAACCTCTTTATTTTGAGTTGGGGGCGCTGCGGTGTCCGTATTGGCTGGTGGCGCGGCCTTTTTGCTGGTCTTGCTGCCTTTCGGTTTCTTGGCAACGACCGCATCAGTCGCTTTCTCGATCCGTTTGCGCGCACCGGCGATGGTGAGACCCTCGTCGAAGAGAAGCAGGCGAATTTCCAGGATGAGCTCGACCTGCTTGCGCGTATAGTTCCGCTGGCCTGTACCACTCTTACCGGCCTCGAGTCGGGGAAACTCGGTGCCCCAGAAGCGCAACATGTAGGGCTGCACACTCGCGAGCTTGCAGACCTCATTGAGCTTGAAGCTCTCCTTCCCATCCGGGAGGACCGGCTGCTCAGGCATCCTCATCCTCCGACGCAGGCACCAGAGTCAGACGCAGCTGCATGGTGACCCGATGGTTTCCAACCCAAGCGCCCGGCACCGGGACTTCGATGTCAATCGCACGAACCTGGCCGCTTTCGACGATGGCGCCGGTGCCGGTGAGCTTGAGGGCGAGGCTGTTTTCCTGGACCGCGATGTCGACGGGCGTCGACGCACCGGCCTTCTCTCCGTCGGAGTCATCACTCGCCTCCAGCAGCTCAGCCGGTGGTTCTTCGAGCACAGGAGCGAGATCCCACCCGTCACCGCCGAATGGGTCTCCGTCGTCAAGCACGAATGGGACCTGCGCTTGGATCCGGGCGACGGGCTCTGTGGTCGCAGCCACTGCCACCTCGGCATGACCGGGTTCCTCAGTGCTCGACTCGACCTCGGCCGGGGCGGCCTCATCCTGCTCTTCAGGCTCGGCACCTTGCACGATCTCGGACTCGTTCCGGTCCGGGAAGAAGGCTTGATCCGGCATCGCTTCGGGGGCGGATTCGGGTTTTTCCAAGATCGATGCCATAAGGTCATCGACACCCGCGGTGCTCACAGTGGCGGAGGGGGCAGACTTCGTCTGGTCCTCATTGGGCGGCTCCGGGTCGCCGTCCTCAAGGGCCGGCGCCTCGGAATCCGGCTGGCCTTCGTCCCAGGTTTCGCCTGTTTCAGGCTCCGGATCGGGTACCGTTCCGGACTTCAGGCTTTCAGCACCTTCGGAGGGCAAGGTGGCGATGTCGACGGTCTCGAACGGCATCTCCCAATCCGACTCGTCTCGAGGTTCGAGCGGCGCCCCCTCGTCCCCGGTCGGGGGCGCTGTCACCGGGGAGTCGTTGGGAAGGGATTCATCGACCTCTTCGATTTCTTCGATCTCCTCCGGAGCCAGATCCGTCTGGATCACCTCAGCGGTCACATCTCCGCCAAACTCGTCAGCGGCCATCTCCGGCTCGAGCTCTTCC
>CAZCEX010000087.1:1587-11736 GCA_964497785.1 uncultured Thermoanaerobaculia bacterium
GGCTCGAGCTCTTCCTCCATCTCCGTCTCGAGCTCGTCAACCGAGTCATCGTCGGGAAAAAGAATATCGGTGTGGGTGTCGACATCCTCGGGCGGTGGGGACTGATGATCGCCCAGGTCAGGGGGCGGCGCCGTCACCGGCGTCGCCGGCTCCCACTTCTCTTCACCACCCGGCACGACGGGCGGAGGCACTGCTTCGTCGAAGCTCGGGCCCGAGGACTCGGCATCCGGAATCGAGGACACACTGGTCGGCACAGCCGTGGTCGGGAGATTTGCCGGCCATGGCCCGGTAGTACCAACCACCGTTGCTTTGGGGGCCGGTCGCGCGCCCGGCGGCCTCGACTCGTAGCGCTCCTTGAGGCTTCGCATGACGAGCTTAACGATGCCTTCGAGGGTGTCTTGAACCCCGATTCCGTCGGTGGCAACGGCCTCGAAAATTGGCATGTCGTTCCTGTTGAGGCCGGCATCCATTTCTTCGACAGCCATCAGGTCACCGAGATCTCGCTTGTTGAACTGGATGACATGGGGAAACTCGTCCAGATCGATCCCCTGCAGCGAAAGGTTCTCCTTGAGGTTGCGGAGGCTGTCCTCGTTCGACCCGCGCATCGTCTTTTGTGAGTCAGCGACGAATACAACGCCATCGGCGCCACGCAGCACGAGTTGCCGAGTCGAGTTGTAGTGGACCTGACCTGGCACGGTGTAGAGCTGCAGGGTCACGTCCATGCCTCTGATCCTGCCGATTTCGAGAGGGAGAAGGTCGAAAAAGATCGTACGATCACCCTCCGTGGCCAGGGAGACCATCTTGCCTTTCTCGCCCCCTTCGAAATGATCGTGGATCCATTGCAGGTTGGTGGTTTTGCCGCAGAGCCCCGGACCGTAGTAAACGATCTTGGCATTGAGCTTACGAAGTGCGTAATTAAAGAAAACCATGTCAACCTCAGCTCTTTCGTCCCCTGATCATAACTCGAATAGGAATGCCTTCCAACCCGAGACTCTCTCGGAGCACGTTCTCGATGTAGCGCAGATAGGAAAAGTGCGGCTTCGACGCCAGATTGGTGAAGAGCACGAACGCCGGCGGAGCGCTCTGAACCTGTGCCGCGTAAAAGAAACGCGGTCCGCGTTTGCCCTTCATCGGAGGTGGCCGGCGGTCCCAGGCGCCCTTGATCAACCGATTCAGGTCGGCCGTCGCGACTTTCTGCCCCCGCGCGTGATGAATATGACGCATGACCGGAAAAAGCTTGTGCACCCCTTTGCCGGTCAGGGCCGATAGAAATACGACTGGCGAGTGCCTGATGAACTTAAAATGCTGGCTGAGCTGACTCTCGATGCGGTCACGCCCCACCTGCCGGTCGCTGATCAGGTCCCATTTGTTGACGATGACGATGACCCCACAGCCGGCCTCCCACGCGTAGCCGCCGACATGGGCATCCTGCCTCGTGACCCCCTCGACCGCATCGACGAGGAGCAGACAGATGTGGGCTCGCTCCAGGTTCCGGCGGGCCATCACGACCGACAGTACCTCAGGACCCTTGTCGGTTCGTCCCTTGCGGCGGATACCTGCGGTGTCGACGAAGCGGAATCTTGTGCCCTCATGTTCAAGGATCACGTCGATCGAATCCCGGGTCGTCCCGGGAACATCACTGACGAGCACCCGTTCGTCTCCGACGAGTCGGTTGAGTAAGGATGATTTGCCGACATTCGGACGCCCGACGATGGCGATTCTGGCCTCTCCTCCATCGTCCGTCTCTTCCTCGTCATCGTCACCGGTAGTGATGATCGGTTCGAGAGCATCCCACAGGTCCGCAAAACCATGCCCGTGCTCGGCTGATACGACGATCGGCTCACCGAGCCCGAGTCCGAAGAACTCATGAGCCTGGTGCTCGACTCCCGCACGGTCGCTCTTGTTGACAACTGGAACAACGGCCACATCGAGCTCTCGCAACCATCCCGCGATCTCCTGATCCTCGGGAACGAGGCCGCATGCACCGTCAAGGATGAAAATGACAACGTCTGCCTCGCGTACTGCAACACCCGCCTGCGAACGAATGAGTGGAACGAAGGCGTCCGTATCCTCGAACAGGAGACCCCCGGTGTCGACCACTGTGACGAGACCGTAGCGCCATTTCGCTTCGCCGACGATTCGATCACGGGTCACTCCCGGGAGATCGTGAACCAGGGCTCGACGGCTGTGGGTCAAGCGGTTAAAAAGGGTTGACTTGCCGACGTTCGGCCGACCTACGATGACGATGACGGGTTGTGGTTTCAAGAGTTGTCACCCACCGGAGCGGGCGTCTCCACCGTCCACCGAGGCCCGGCTTCTTGACCGACGACCCTCCGCGCACTCACCCGCCAGTGACCGTCGACGAGCCGAAGCTGGATGATGGAATCCTGGATCGAGGGCGGGTTATGCCCCCGTTGGCGACCCGTAAACGCCTCGAAACGAGTCACATCCCACACTTCTGTCGTGGTCACGGTGGCGTTGACCTCACGGAAAATGTCGATGCTCGCATACTCTACCGACAGCAAGCGTGCCTCGATCCGGTCGCCTGTTCCCGCGAGCCCCCGCAGGGTCCGCCGAACCTCTTCGATTTCGTTTCCTGTTGCGACGGGTTCGAGCGGCTCGATGGAGAGCGAGGAGTAGGCATCGGCAAGGGCATGGAGATAGGCAGTCACGATCTCTTCGACGATGACGCGGTCCTGGCCAGACGGGGACGTATCCTCACAGCCCCCGCACAGCAACATCATTGAGAGGACGAGGGGCACGAGAGACCAGACCGAGAACCCCGTAACCCGCATATCTCACCCCCATTCCGGACACCATCGACCCATGCAGGATATCAGTACCGGGGCGAACACGTCTGAAGAATTGGGCCATGAGTCGGCTTCCTAGAGAGCCTGGTCACAACATCGGATCCCGGTCGATCACCTCCGGCGCCGGGTTGATTGTAGGATGGAGGGACGGCAACGCGGTGCCGGGGAGGAATTCATCATGGGGGACCCGAGAGTTGTGGTGGTCGGCGGCGTCGCGGCAGGGATGAGTGCAGCCTCGCAAGCCAGAAGGAGGCAACCCCGGGGACAGGTGGTCGTATTCGAGCGCGGGCCGCGCATCTCATACGGCGCCTGCGGCATGCCCTACAACATCGAAGACCCGTCCCGAGACATCGAGGATCTGGTGGTCCTGACCCCAGAAAAGGCACGAGAAGAACGGGGAATCGAGCTTCACCTGCGCCACGAGGCGGTGAGCCTCGACAGCGAACGTCGGGTCCTTCGAGTGCGCAACCTGGACGACAACAAAGAACGTGAGGAAAAATTCGACGCCCTGGTGATCGCCACCGGAGCACGGGCCATCAAGCTGCCGCTCCCGGGGTTCACACTGCCTGGGATCGAGGTTCTTCGGGATCTCGACGATGGTGCAAGCATCAAGACCGCTCTTGTTGAGCACCAGCCGAAGCGAGCGGTGATCGTCGGCGCCGGCTACATCGGCCTGGAGATGGCGCACGTGCTGACCGAAAGGGGCCTCGAGGTGACGGTACTCGAGCGTCTGCCTCAGATCCTCCCGGGCTGGCACCAGTCCACTGTCGCCCGAGTCGAGGAGGTCCTGGAGACACGAGGGGTCGCAGTCCACGTCCATACCACGGTTCAGGGGGCCCAGGCCGGCACAAACGGCCGGGTAGCCCGCGTCATGACCGACGGCGGCGCCTTCGACGCCGACCTCGTACTGGTTGCGGCCGGAGTACGGCCGAATGTCGAGTTGGCCGCCAGGGCCGGACTGCGCATCGGCGATTCCGGCGCCATCTGGGTCAACCAGAATCAACAGACATCGCTGGAGGGAGTGTGGGCTGCAGGCGACTGCGCCGAGGCCTACCACAGAGTCCTGCGCCGCAACGCTTGGATACCTCTCGGCACGACCGCCAACAAGCAGGGGCGGATCGCCGGCGCCAACGCGGTCGGGGCCACACAACGTTTCCGAGGTATCGTCGGCACCGCCGGCTTCCTGGTCTTCGATCTCGAGCTGGCACGAACAGGTCTCGGCGAGGAGCAAGCCCGGACCGAAGGCTTCGAACCGGTCTCTGTCACGATCCGCCAGCGCTCCCGGGCCCACGGGTACCCGGGGGGCGTCCCGGTGCAAGTGACGCTCGTTGCCGACGGACCGAGTGGCATCGTGCTCGGCGCCGAGCTCGTCGGAACCGAGGGTGCGGCTCTGCGTTCGGACATCGTGGCGACCTCCCTCGCCTCCCACTGCACGGTCGAAGACCTGCAGAATCTCGACCTCGTTTACGCACCCCCATTTGCCCCCGTATGGGATCCCATCCTGGTGGCTGCCAATCAACTTTCGAAGAAGGTCCGGAGACCGGCATGAGCGAAACAGTCAACCTCACCTGTCCACATTGCGCCGCGGCCCTGGTGATCGACACCAAGGCGGGAGTTGTGCTCCACCACGAAGCCCCTCCGGAGAAGAATGAGAAGGTCGATTTCGAGGAGCGTCTCGAACAGATGAAGGCCAACCAGCAGAAGGCGTCGGACCGCATGGAAGAGGCGATGCGAAAAGAACACGACCGCGATCGCCTCATGGCCGACCGTTTTGCTCAGCTGATGAAAGGCGCCAAAGACAAGGACGACGGCACCCGGCCGGTACGCGACATCGATCTCGACTGAAGCCTCGACCCGATTCATGAATACTCGTGAGATCGACGAGATCCTGTCCGCCACCCTCGACGACAAGCGTCTGTCGAGGGGTGAGAAAACGGCCCTCGCAAGGCGGCTCGCCGAGATTGCCGACAGCCCTGCCGATCTCGACCAGGTTCGGGCACGGGCGTTTGCGATGGTTCGGGACCTTACCGCCGGACACGAAACCCACACGCTCCTGACCTGGCTCGAGGAGGTCGTCAAGGTGCTGGCCCGACGACGGGAGGCGACTCAGGACATGCTGTGCGAGGTTCGCTTCGCGCCAGGTCAGGCTTGCGTCAAACGGATCACGGAGCTGCTGGGAACGGCCCGCGTGTCGGCGGACGTGTGCGTTTTCACCGTGACTGACAATCGAATCTCGCGTGAGCTCCTCGCATGCCATCGACGCGGTGTGGCGGTACGGCTCATCACCGATGACACCAAGACGTTGGACCCGGGCTCGGATGTTTTTTCTTTCCGCGAAGAGGGCATCCCGGTGGTCGTCGACGAGAGCCCCGCGCACATGCACCACAAGTTTGCGGTATTCGACCGCCGCGTCGTCGCTACCGGCAGCTTCAACTGGACCCGCAGTGCCAGCGAAGAAAACCAGGAGAACCTGGTCGTCTGCGATCACCCGCCTCTCGTCAGCCGTTTTCTCGAAGAGTTCGAACATCTCTGGGGAACGATGCGGCGGTTTTGACGAGGTCTTAACCCGCATCAAACCTGTCCCGTTGGGTCGAGTCGATCGTGAGTGACAGCCGAGAGGCAATATAGGGCGATTGAAACGCAAAGACGCCAAGAGCGGAAAGTTTTTATTTATAGAACTTTGCGTTATTCTTTGCGTGCTTTGCGCCTTTGCGTTAAAAATGTGTTCACTCCGCTGCGGTGGGCATCGACCTGAATTGTGGGGATGCCCTTGGTGCGGGTCAACTCAGAACAAGATCAACCCTGTTCCCCGGCCCCTCCCAGACGCTGAGCTTCAGCAGCGTGCCACCAAGCGCTTCGAATGCGGGCCCGAGACGATCGGCCAAGACCTCGGCGACGCGCTCAGCGGTTGGGGAAGGGCTGCCGATCTCGGCGTGCTGATTGAGGTCGGCGCCGTCGAGAGCAGCCGCTGCTTCGCCCAGGATCCCATGCACGAAGTGGAAGTCGAGGCCGTAGTGCTCGGGTCCGAGCCCTGCGGCCCCAACCTCGACGGCGACCCGCCATCGGTGGCGGTGCACGGCCTCGGGCTCCCCGAGGTAGGACGTGAGGGCGTGGCGCGCCTCGAACTCAGTGTCCGAATGGTAGATCCACCGCTTCATGGTGCGATCCTTTGACCTTGAGCCGGGCCCTTGCTCTTGGCGACGCGGGGCAGGAGAACCAAGCGCTGACGCGTGACCCGAAGCCTGCGGGCAGCCTCTTCCTCGATTCCGAGGGCGGCAAAGACCTTGCGCGCCGAGGTTGTTGGGCCATCTTCCCCGCGGAGGTTCACCTCGAGATTCAGGTCACCGTCGTCGGTACGCTCCCAGAAAAAGACCCCGGCCGCGACCTCCTCGGGCAGACCGTCCGCCGACTCCGGCCACGACACCTCTTCACTCGCAGCGACCTGGTAACGGGCGCGTGCAATGACCTTGCCGAGCGAAGGAGCGCCGGGGAGAAGCTCCTGGTGACCCGTGATCTCCAGACCCTCCGGCAGGCGCTGATTGACGGCCGCGATGTGGGTTGCACGGATCGGCGCCGAACACTCGACGTCGAAAGGCTCTGCGAGAGTCTCGTGACCGAGACTGAGGGCGGGGGCCATGGAAAGGCGGATGTGGGGGTTAAAACCCTGGGTGAACCTGACCGGCAATGCCGCCGCCCGCAGCGCACGTTCGAGAGCATCCATCACCTGGCGGTGTGACAAAAATCGACTGTCGCCGACCTTGCGGAAGGTGAATCGCACCCGCCGCCCGGCAGCCGTCCCCGAGCCGTCCCGGGCCGCAGGATCACCAACTCTCGCAGCCGACACCGACCGTGTCGGGACAACGCTATGCGCCACCGGCTCGGCCAGCACCGTATCGGCGCCGTCGCCGGGTATGCCACAGCGCAGACAGTCGCCCCACTTGCAGTCGGCAGTCTCGACCTCGCCGCAGGCCCGCCGCCACTCGGCCTTGAGGAATCCTTTACGAACACCGGCGTCGATGATGTCCCACGGCAGCGTGGCGGTGAGGTCGCGCTCGCCAATCTCGGCCTCGAGGTCGATGCCGTGCTCGGCGATGGCTTGCGCCCACGCATCCGGCCGCGCAAGCTCACCCCAACCGTCGAAAACCGCTCCAAGCTCGTAGGCGCGATGGAGCACGGGGGCGAGCCGACGGTCGCCCCGCGAAAGAAGGGCTTCGTGTGCCGACTCCTCTGGCGAGCTCCAGGTGAGCTTGGCGCCACGAATCCGGGCCAATCCGTCTTTGAGCCGGTGGATTCGCCGCATCAGCTCATCCGGCGCCACGAAGGGTTGCCACTGGAAAGGGGTCCACGGCTTGGGAACGAAGCAGCCGACGGACACCTTGACCTGGACCGAGCGCCCGCGGATCTGGCGACCAGTTTCCACAAGCTTCGCGGCAAGGGCGACGAGCTCGTCAAGATCATCGTCGGTTTCGGTCGGCAGCCCGATCATGGCGTAGACCTTGATGAGGTTCCATCCCTTGGAGAAAGCCGCCCGGGCCGCCTCCACCATGTCGCTATTGGTGAATGTCTTGTTGATCACACGCCGCAGCCGGTCGGATCCCGTCTCAGGAGCAAAGGTGAAACCCGATTTGCGAACCCTGGACACGGCGTCTGCCAGATCCACCGAAAAGGCGTCGGCGCGCAAGCTCGGCAACGACACCGAGACTCGCCGGTCGGCCAGCCGCTGCGAGAGGTCGGTGACCAGGGGTCCGATCTGGGAGTAGTCCGCCGACGACAGCGACAGCAGGCTGACCTCCTCGAAGCCCGTCTCGTCGATCTGGCTTTCGATGCGCTCGATGACCATGGCGGGCTCGTGCTCTCGAACCGGCCGGTACCAGTAGCCGGCCTGGCAGAAGCGGCAGCTTTGGGTGCAACCGCGCATGATTTCGAGTCCCAGCCGGTCCTGGACGACCTCGGCGAAGGGTACGATCGGCATGGTCGGCTGGTCATCGGGTTCGAGGCGATCGACCCAGACCCGTTTCACCGGCAAGGGCGCCCCGTCATCGAGAGTCTTCCACGTACCATCGGCGCCATCGTTTGGCGGCGTCCACTCGTACAGCGATGGCACATAGACTCCCGGCACGGTGGCGAGAAATCGAAGGGTCTCGGATCGAGAATGGTCGTTGCCGCGTGCCGCGAGCAACGTATCGATGATGGCATCAACAGAGGCCTCACCGTCACCGATGAGCAAGGCGTCGAAAAAGTCCGCAACCGGCTCCGGGTTGGCTGTGCATGGACCGCCCCCGAGGACGATAGGATCCGTCTCGCAGCGATCTTTTGCCCACACCGACACACCCGCGAGGTCGAGCAGGTAGGGCACGTTGATGAAGTTGAGCTCCGACTGGAGGCTGATGCCGAGGAGATCAAAATCCCGAATGGGGCGGTAGGACTCGAGGGAATAAAGCGGGATCCCGGCCCCGACCATGGCCTCGGCCATGTCAGGCCACGGCGCAAACGCGCGCTCGGCAAGGGCGTCGCGCCGCCTGTTGACCAGGTGGTAAAGGATGCGCGTGCCCTGGTGGGACATTCCGATCTCATACGCGTCGGGGAAGACAAGAGCCATGTGCATGGCTGTGTCCTGCCACGGCTTGCGCACAAGGTTTCGCTCCAGGCCGAGGTAGCGCGTCGGTTTCTGGACCCCGGGCAGGATTCGGTCAAGCGCAGACCGGATTGATTCTGGCGTTGTACTTGGGTTCATGATTTTCCTGTTCTCTACGCGGTCCCACACCCGGAACCGCTTCGTACCTGGACGCCGACGGAGGTTGTGAGTCGCGCCCGGCACATCGCAACGAGCATCATACGCGAGAATCGGTTGCAATACCGACCGGCACAGCGATGCGAACCGGCTTCCATGTCTTTCGGCGTCGCTGTACAATAGCCCCTTGACTGGAGGTAGATCATGATCGACAAGATTCGCACACTTCTCGGGGACGATTCCGCCCTGCTCGATTACCAGTGCTCGGGGATTTCCGAGGACATGCTCCACCTGCCCGGACCTGATTTCGTCGATCGAGTGGTATCCCACACCGACCGATCACCGAGGGTGTTGGGCTCGTTGCAGAGACTTTATGACACAGGCCGAATGGGAGGCAGCGGATTTGTCTCGATCCTGCCCGTCGACCAAGGAATCGAGCATTCGGGCGCCGCCTCGTTTGCACCGAACCCCATCTATTTCGACCCGGAAAACATCGTCAAGCTGGCGTTGGAAGGCGGCTGTAACGCCGTCGCATCGACGATGGGAGTGCTCGGCTCGATTTCGAGAAAATATGCCCACCGGATTCCATTCATCGTCAAGATCAACCACAACGAGCTTCTGACCTACCCGAACGAATTCGACCAGACGCTGTTCGCGTCGGTCGAACAGTCGTGGAACCTGGGGGCGGCGGGGATCGGCGCCACCATCTATTTCGGCTCGGACAACTGCCGCCGCCAGATCCTCGAGATCTCTGAAGCGTTCCAGCACGCCCACGAGCTCGGCATGTTCACCGTCTTGTGGTGTTACCTGCGAAACTCTGGGTTCAAGAAGGACGGCGTCGACTACCACGCCGCTGCCGACCTCACAGGCCAAGCGAACCACCTCGGCGTGACCATCGAGGCCGACATCATCAAACAGAAGCAGGCCGAGAACAACGGCGGCTACACCGCCGTCGGCTTCGGCAAGACCCACCCGCTGGTCTATGACAAGCTCGCCAAGGACCACCCGATCGAGCTCACCCGCTGGCAGGTGGTCAACTGCTACATGGGCCGCGCCGGTCTCATCAACTCAGGTGGCGCCGCGGGTGGCGCCGACGACCTCGGGCAGGCGGTCAGGACTGCAGTGATCAACAAACGCGCGGGCGGCATGGGACTCATTTCGGGCCGCAAGGCCTTCCAGAAACCGATGGCCGACGGGGTCACCCTGCTCAATGCGATCCAGGACGTCTTTCTCTGCAAGGATGTCACTATCGCTTGATTCGATCGCACAACGAGAACAAAATTCCGGGGCGCAGGCAAGCCCGTCGCGGAGATCGTGCCGCCAACGCCCGGCCCGCGATCCGAGGGGTGGTTGGGCGCGCTCGCCGACAGCGGATCGATCGTCGGCGACATCATCGGGCCCGCAACCGACGAGTCGGAGTGGGAAGTTCTAGAGGCCCGGCCGGAAACCCCTGCGTCGTCCGCCGATGGGTCTTGCGGGCGCAGTCTAGGCGCGAGGAGGAAGTAGATGCCCGAGCATCATCGACGACGAGCAACGAAGAATGGGCCCGCAAGACCCATCGGCCCAAAGGGTTGCGGCGGCATGGGCCCGACTCCTTCGTTGCCGCTC
>CAZCEX010000088.1:0-11730 GCA_964497785.1 uncultured Thermoanaerobaculia bacterium
TGCCTCGTCGCCCAAACGATTGTTTCGCTCACCGGGATCGGAAGAGTATTCGAAGAGCTCGGACTCGGGCCCGAGGATCAGTTTGTGTGACCCGACCACCGCCCCCCGCATGTCGTTCCAACCATGTTGGAGCCTTCCGGCCAACGACTCAATGTAGATCAGGCGCCCAGGCTCGGGGGGCCGCCGCAGGGAGCGGCCGTCCAACGCAGGCGCCTCGATGCCGGCGAGGTCGAGGATCGTCGGACCGACATCAGCCACTGAAACCGGACGGATTTCGACCCCAGGCTCGAGCCCAGGGGCCGAAACTAACAGTGGCACACGGGTGGTCCCGTTGTAGAGGAGGAACGAGTGCGTCTCCTCCTCGTGTTCGCTCAGTCCCTCACCGTGGTCGGCAGTCACGATGATCGCCGTGTGGTCGGCGACTCCGAGGGCCTCGATGCCACGCAGCAGCTCTCCGATCCACGCATCGGTGAAGGCGATCTCGGCACTATAGGGATCGCCGCGGTAGCGCTTGGCGTAGAGGGAGGGGGCGTTCCACGGCCGATGTGGATCGAAATAATGCACGAAGAGCAAGAAGGGCTGCTCGAAGTTTCGTTCAAGGTGGCGTTTGAGATGGTGCAGGGCAGCACGGGTTACGTGATCCGCAGGGCGCTGCGCGAAGGCCAGCGGCAGGATATCATCCGGTTCCTGGTCGAACTCCTCGTCCCAGACGTCGAAACCGCGGGCAAGTCCGAAACGGGCAACGAGCGGGTAGGCGCCAACCACTCCTATCGTGGCCCACCCGTCGGCGGCCAACAGAGTCGCCACCGTGGGCACCGTTTCCGGCACCGCAAAGGTTCCGTTGTCCCGCACTGAGTGGCGATGCGGGTAAAGCCCGGTCAACATGGTGGTGTGGGATGGCAGGGTGATGGGTACTGCCGAGAAGCACCACTCGAAACGCCGGGATCGCTGGGCCAGAGCGTCGAGATTTGGGGTATGGGCCCCCTCGCTGCCGTAGCAGCTCAGGTAGTCGGCCCGGGTAGTGTCCATCGATATCAGCACAACGTTGGCTTGATGGGCGGGCCGACAGCCGGGGAGCACCAACCCCAGGGCCACCATGAGGCCGACGACCATAGGGAGCAGAACCCGTGGTCCGGGCGGAAACGCCATACCCGTGGTTCCGGCTCCTGAATCAACCACAAACACTGTGCAACACCTCCGGTCTCGAGATATGGTACAGTAATATCGTACCAAAAAGGGGTCTATGGAGGCGTCATGGGTAAACAGAATAGGATCGCCGCTCTGATAATTATTTTCCTGGTGGTTGCGGCCGGGCAGGGACTCCAGGTGGACGCCGCCGACAACACGGCAAAGAAGGCGAAGAGTGAGGCGCGGAGGGCTACGGGCCTCGGGCCGGCCAACGCCCAGGTCATCGCGGCAAACGCAGACCTTCCCAAAGTCAAGGGGACCGACTGGCTGATCTATGACGACGACAGCGCCGAGCAGTGGGGCAATACGAACTACAGCCCGACCTACGATGCGGTCGGAAACAAGTTCACCTCGACCTGGGGCACCTTCTACTGCGACATGGTCCGCATGTTCATGCGGTTCGATTCCGACACGTCAGGGTACATGACAGCGTGGGACGGGTTGAGTGGGGCGACTCTCCAGAACTACAGCTTTATCACGGTTTCACCTGGGGCGGGAACGGCCTGGGTGGAGGTCGACGGCTCGGGCACCTCGACCGGTTGGGTCGGAAACCCGGCCTACACCTTTCAAAACACCGCATGGCTCGGAAACGACTTTTACACCAGCTTTGCGGTCGGGATCGACACCGACGGCGGCGGCGCCCATGGCTTCCTGGTCACCGCATATACCGGCACCGGTTATGCGGAGCAGAATTGGGACGCCATGGTGCGGGCCCGCTTCAACGGCGACAACGTGCCGGTTGAGCTGCTCGCGTTCACCGCCGAGTAGGACAATAAACGCGGGGCCTGGATCCAGCCCAGGTTCGGTCATGTCATACCCAAGGTGGCGGCAGAACGGCCCTCAACCGTCACCCTGCCCGACCTCGCCCCGCCCTGGCCTGCAAAAGCTCGTTGGCCAAAACGGCCTGAGGACGTTGGGTTCTATGTTGGCGGCTAAAACTTCAACACTACGGAAGCTCTCGTCGTCGTATCCGATTTTTCGAACCCGGCTGGGGGAGAGTTGTTGGTTCGGTAGTTATAGCTCAGGCGCAGGCCGAAGAGGTCCGTCAGGGATGCCTCGAGTGCTGTTACAGACTCGAGCCGCCAGGCCGATGACTCGTCAAAGTTGGGGTAGTAGATCAGATCCTGGGTCAGAGAGGCTGTCGCCGAAAACGCCCAGGCGAAATGCAGCCCGGCGATACCGCCGACATAGCTCCAGTCCTCACCCGGAGGCACGAGGTCCTCGTCGGTCCACGTCAGACCAGCATCAAAGTTCAAGGAGACCTTGTCGGTATTGATGGCCTTGTAGGTCGCTCCTGCCTCGACGATCGCGCGCATGTCGAAGCCTGCGAATTGGTCTTTTTCTGCACTGAGTCCAGCGAAGAGCTCCCACCGGTCGCCCAGCGCCCGCAGCGCACGGCCACCGGCGTAATAGCGCTCGGCGGTCAGGACGCTGCTGTCCTCAGCGCGATTGAAGAGTGCGAAGAACTCGTACCCCCATGGCGTCGGTCTTCTCTTGGCAGTGAAGTCGAGGCCGAAGCTCTGGGTATCGGTATTACCGCTCGTAGCGATATAGGACAGGCCGGCAGAGCCCTCCCACAAAGGATCCGGCGGCGCCTCTTCTTCGCTCTCCTGAGCAAGAACGGGAAAGGTGAAACAAACTACGGCAAACAGGCAAAACAAGGTCGATTTCTTCATCTTTTCTCCTTCTGAAGGGGCCCGAGGCTCGCCACGTACCCGGCGTCGGCCCCTTTGTGTACATCAGCCACCAGAAACTAACACCGATCCTGCTGCAATCTCTTCCCGGATTCAAGATATTATCGTGGGATCATGGGTCATGAGGAGAGTCTTGACAATTATTGAATATCGCTATATTCTGAAATAGTGATTGATTGACGAGGGGGTGACGATGCGGATCCAGAGCACACGGTTCATGATTCCGGCCCTGTTGGTCCTGGCTTCAGGAACGCCGGCAGCAGCACGAGATCTCAGCCTCCAGCAGGCGGTCGAGAGCGCCATCACCGGCAACCCCGCGGTAGCAGCGAGCGCGGCGCAGGCCGAAGCGGCCACCGCGCGCAGCAAGCAGGCCGGGGGATTTCGTCTGCCGAGCATCGATCTGATGGAGGCGTTCAACTACACCGACAACCCGGCCGAGGTCTTTGCGTTCTCCCTCAACCAGGGGCGGTTCGACATGGAGGAGTTCTTTCTCTCGGACCCCAATCACCCCGGTCCCCTGAACACCTGGTTCACCCGGATCGAGATCACCCAGCCGATCTACACCGGCGGCGCCCTCAGCTCAAGGGTAGACCAGGCCGAGCTGATGCAAGACGCCGCGTCTCTGGACCATCAACACTCACGCGAACGGGTAGCATTCGACGTTGCGACGGCATTCGCCAACGCCACCAAGGGCGCCGAGCACCGCGATGTCGTCGAACGTGCCTACGAGACGACCGCAGCCCACGTCCGCCTCGCCGAGCAATACGCAGAGCAGGGCCTGATCATCGATGCCGAGGTGCTCAACGCTCGAGTCCACCTCGCCGAGGTGAACGAGATGATGGTGGAGGCACGAGCCAATGCCGATCTTGCGCTTTCGGCGCTCGCATTTCACATGGGCATCGACCAGTCCACCCGCTACGATCTCGCTCCTCTGCCACCAACTCCGGCCACCGACCAGCCCCTGTCCGAGTGGGTCGAGGGGGGAGTCTCACAGCGGCGCGACCTCGAGGCTCGCCGACAGGAGCTCGGCGCGGGACAGCTCGAAGAGAAGGCCGCCAGGTCCGGCTATCTGCCCGAGGTCGGGATCAAGGGTCGCTACGAGCTGTACGACGACCGGATCTTCGGCTCGAACGGCCACTCCGGCTCGGTCATGGCCGTCGCCAAGATCAACCTCTATCGCGGAGGGTCCGATTCGGCCAGAATCGAAGCCGCGCGCCAGGATGCGCTCTCCGGCGCTGAGAACATCCGTCACTTCGAGGAGGGAATCCGGCTCGAGGTCCGCGGCGCCTACCAGGCTGTGCACACCGCACGCACCAAGCACTTGACCGCCGTCCAGGCAGTGGCGGCTGCTCGTGAGGCTCTTCGAGTCAGGGAGCAACGCTTCAAGCAGGGCCTCGACAAGATGATCGACCTGCTCGACGCCGAAACGGCAGTGCGCGAGTCCGAGCTCAGGGAGCTGGTCGTACGCTACGACCTCACCCTGGCGACCTACCGTCTCTTCTTTACGTCCGGCGCCTCACTCATCGAACTATTCGGCATTACCGTCCCGGAGGAGAACGCACCATGAAAACGTCGACAACCCTGCTGATCGCCACACTATTGGCCACAGCCGTCTTGACGGCTTGCTCGCACGAAGAACCCGCCACGGTGGCGGCCGATCTGACTCCGCTCATAGCTCGGACCGCAGCCGCCGAATCGATCACCGAGGGCAACAGCATCGAGGCGTATGGCATCGTACAGCCGGCCCGCCAGGCTACTGTCTCGAGTCGCGTCATGGGGCCGGTCGTGGCGGTTCATACGTGGGCTGGGGCCACCGTGCGAAAGGGCCAGACTCTGGTCGAGATCCAGCCCGAAACCTCCCAGGGCCAGGTCGCCCAGACCGAGGGGGCTCAGGCTCAGGCTCAGGCAGCCCTCTCGATGGCGGAACGGAACTTACACCGTTACGAGGCCCTGCACGCCGAAAAAGCCGCCTCCGAGGTCGAGCTCGACATGGCGCGCATGCAGTACGAGCAGGCCAAAGGCGCATTCGAGCAGGCGTCGGGCGCCGTGAAAACCGCTCGCGCCGTCGCCGGCGAAGCCGGAGTGACCGCCCCGTTTGACGGTCGAGTCGTCGAACGCCTGGTCGAGGTTGGTGACATGGCAGCGCCGGGCCGCCCACTCGTGCGCATCGAAAGTCTCGGCGGAAGACAGATCTGGCTCACCGTGCGTGAGGCGGATATCCGGCGGTTGGAAATCGGCCAGGAGCTTCCCGTAACCCTCGACTCCAGGTCCGATCTTGGCACCTTCACCGCCAAGGTCGCCGAGATCATGCCGTCCGCCGATCCCGCGACACACACCTTCACCGTGAAGGTGGATCTCGGCACGACCGAGATCGCTTCCGGCATCGCCGGCCGCGCCTTTATTCCCGGCGACTCGAGCCGACGAATCGTAGTCCCCGCCTCAGCCGTTCACGCTCGCGGGGGCCTCGAGCTGATCATCGTTCGAAGCGCCGACGGAACGGCCCGGACCCGAGCCGTGACCACAGGCGCCACCGCTGCAGACGGCCGGGTCGAAATCCTCTCCGGCATCCAGGGTGGTGAGACCGTCGTCGTCGACGCCCCGGCCCCGGTCGCCGACGGCACCCCGATCGAGGTCAGGCCATGAACGACAACAACGCTGCCAAGCCGACCCCCTCGGCCGCCGAGCTGGAGCAGGCGCGGCGGGATGCCCTGCGGCTCAAGATCACCCGCCGCAAGCTCGGCATCTCCGGCAGGATCGGCCGCGTTTTCCTCGAGTCCAAGCTGACGCCGCTGATCATCGTCGCTTCTTTGCTGCTCGGCGCCTTTGCCATCATGGTCACCCCTTCGGAGGAGGAGCCGCAGATCAAGGTGCCGATGATCGACGTCATCGTGGGCTACCCGGGGGCCAGCGCAGAGGAGGTGGAAACACGAGTCATCACGCCGCTCGAGAAGCTTCTTTATGAGATCGACAACGTCGAGTACATCTACTCCACCTCGAGCCCGTCGGGCGGCCTCATCATCGTACGTTTCCTGGTCGGCACCGACCCAGATCAAGCAGCCCTCAGGGTGCATACCAAGATTCAGTCAGCGGCAGATTCGATGCCGGAGGGCGCCTTGCAGCCGGTGGTCAAACCACGAACCATCGACGACGTGCCATCAGCCGCCTACACCCTTTGGAGTGAAGATGCCTCCCCGATGCAGTTGCGGGCGGTGGCCGAGGAGCTGAAGGTCGAGTTCACCCGCCACCCTCGTGTCGCCCAGGTCTGGGCCATCGGCGGACAACAACGGGTGGTTCGGGTCGATTTTGACCGTGAAAGCCTCGCTTCCTTCAACGTATCGATCCTGCAGGCCTACCAGGCTCTGCAGAGCTTCAACTGGCGCCTTCCCGCCGGGGCGACATCAGTAGCCGACGAAGAAATCCTGGTCGATGTCGGGGCGTTTCTCACAACAGCAGAAGAGGTGGCTCTGGTCGTCGTCGGCGTGTACGGCGGCCGGCCCGTCTACCTTGCCGATGTTGCGCACGTTGCCGACGGGCCGGAAGAGCCCGCCACCTACGTCTGGCTCGGAACTGGACCGGCCGCTCCGGAGAAAGGCCTCGAAGCCGCCGGGATGGACCTGCCCGCCGTCACCCTGGCAATCGCCAAAAAGCCGGGCACCAACGCGGTCGAGATGGTAAACGACCTCGATCGCTATCTGGAACGCCTCAAGGGACCCGTCATTCCGTCGAACATCAAGGTGCTGAAGACTCGTGATTATGGCGAGACCGCCAAGGAGAAATCGAACGAACTCCTCCACCACCTCTTCTCGGCCACCATCGCGGTCGTGCTGCTCATGTGGGTCACCCTGTCCCGGCGCGAAGCTGCGGTGGTCATCGTCGTCATCCCCGTGACCCTGGCCCTGACCCTCGCCGCGTCGTATTTCTTCGGCTATACCTTGAACCGGATCAGCCTGTTCGCGCTGGTGTTTTCGATCGGGATACTCGTCGACGACGCGATTGTGGTCGTCGAGAACATCCACCGCCACTTCAAGCTCAAATGGGGCGAGATTCGCCAGGTCACGACCTTCGCCGTCGACGAGGTCGGCAACCCGACCATCCTCGCGACCTTCGCCATCATCTCGGCCCTGCTGCCCCTGGCCTTCGTTCGCGGCCTCATGGGACCCTACATGCGTCCGATTCCGATCAATGCATCGGCCGCAATGCTCTTCTCTCTCGCGGTAGCCTTCACCATCAGCCCGTGGATCGCCTTCAGGCTTTTCCGCAAGGAGTTCGAAGCGAAGGACAGCAGCCCGGATTCGAGTCCGGACGATGCAGATCATGTCTCGGAGGAGAGCTGGGTGGCGCGGACCTACTCGCGCATCATGTATCCCCTCATTCGCTCCTCGATGCTCAGGGTCGTTTTCCTGGCTTCGGTCGCCGGACTGCTGGTGATCGCCATGGGCACCGTTGCTGTCGGCTTCACGACCGTGAAGATGCTGCCTCACGACAACAAGTCCGAGCTGCAGATCGTCATCGACGCACCCGAGGGCTATACTCTCGAGCAGACCAACGCGGCAGCGCGCGAGATTTCCAACGTCTTCCGGACCATGCCCGAAGTCATCGACTTCCAGGTCTACGTCGGCACCTCCGCGCCCTTCAACTTCAACGGTCTCGTACGCCACTACTACATGCGCACCGGCTCGAACGTCGCCGACATCCAGGTCAACTTCGTACACAAGTCAAAAAGAAAAGACAAGAGCCACGCTCTTGCCAAGAGGGTGCGCAACCTCATCGCACCGATCGCATCCGAGCAAGGCGTGACCGTGACCGTAGCCGAAATCCCACCTGGCCCGCCCGTGCTGTCCACCCTGGTAGCCGAGATCTACGGCCCGGCGCTGGACAAACGAATAGAGCTCGCCCGTGAGGTCAAACGAGTCTTCGACGAGACAGACGGTGTCGTCGACGTCGACTGGTACGTCGAAACGCAGGCGCCAAAAGCGGAGATTCGGGTCGATCGCGAGAAGGCCATTCGAGCCGGCATCACTCCCGAGCAAGTGGTGCGAACGATACGAGTCGCCCTCAGCGGCGCCAACGCCGGTCTGCTTCACGTACCGAGCTCCCGTGAACCGGTCCCGATCGTTCTTCGCCTTGACCGCGCGCAACGCGCCCACATTCCGGAGCTGCTGCAGCTGACCGTGCACGGCAACAACGGGCTGATGGTGCCACTGAGCGAGGTCACCGAGGTCGTAGCCGGCACCCGCGATCTGAACCGCTACCACAAGAACCTGCAGCCAGTGACCTACGTCGTCGGCGACGTCGCAGAACGATACGAAGCGCCTGTGTACGCGATCCTCGAAATGGACAAGAAGCTCGCGGATATCACGACTCCGAACGGAGAGGCTCTGGAGATCATCGCGACGAATATGCCGGAGGACACATCCCGCTACATCATGAAGTGGGACGGCGAATGGCACATCACGTACGAGGTTTTCCGCGACATGGGCATCGCTTTTGCCATCGTCATGGTGCTGATCTACGTACTCATGGTCGGCTGGTTCAAGAGCTTCATCACCCCGATCATCATCATGGTCCCAATCCCGCTCACCCTTGTCGGCATCCTGCCTGCACACGGCGCCTTCAACGTCTTTTTCACCGCGACCTCGATGATCGGGTTCATCGCTCTGGCGGGCATCATCGTTCGGAACTCTATCTTGCTGGTCGATTTCATCAACCTCGAGCTGCGCTCTGGCGAGCCGCTCGAGGACGCCGTCGTCAAGGCGGGCGGCGTACGCCTGGTGCCGATCTTCCTGACCCAACTGTCGACCATCATTGGCTCGTCCTTCATGCTGTCCGATCCGATTTTCCAGGGCCTCGCTCTCGCGATGATCTCGGGCATCATTGTCTCCACGGCCCTGACTCTTGGGGTCATTCCCGTGCTGTACTACATGTTCTTGAAGCGAACCGGCGTCGACAACGTGGTTGAACAGGATTGATCAATCATGCGGGTCATTTTCTCGAGCCGAATTCTCCGATCGTCGTTTTTTTACTTGGCTCTTCCTGAATTCGGCTCGATAAAATGAATAATGAACACAACACTGGAGGAAAACATGACCGTCAATGAAGCGTTGCGTGCAATGGCCGGAATCATGATCTTGTTGACCCTGGCACTCGGCTACTGGGTGCATCCCTACTGGTACTTCTTCACGGCCTTCGTCGGCCTCAACCTCTTGCAGTCGGCCTTCACCAAGTGGTGTCCAGCCATGACCATTTTCAAAAAACTCGGCCTGCGCGAGGCGTGACCTGGCGTTTTGTCATTACTGGACCGCGTCCCTGGGACCAATTCCAGGGGGACCGGACCTTGGAGGTGTTTGATGAAAATGTTGATGATAATCGTCGACAGTGGATGTCGAGAGGAGCTCGAGGTTCTTTTCCAGAAGGTCGGCGTCTCCGGTTACACCGAGGTGCCGGGGGTCCACGGAGTCGGCGAAACAGGGATTCGCATGGGCTCGAACGCGTTCCCGAGCACGTCGTCGCTCTTTTTGACCATCGTCGCACCCGAAAAGGTGGCGGAGCTCAGGGAAGCCATGGGCAGCTACTGCAAGGCCTTCGACCGCCACATGAAGATGGTCCAGTGGGGCGTCGAGGAGATCGTGTAACTTCTCGCCTCCGCTCGCACTAATGACAGTGGTGAGGAAGAGTCAATGACCGAAAGCAAACGGAGATCATTTATGGAATCGTTTTTCACCATCGCACTGATCGTCGTGGCATATGTCGCGCTGCAGTACTTCATCCTGCCCAAGCTCGGGGTGCCCACTTGAGGCGTGCCCAATCCCAAGGCCGGAGGCCAGGGAAGCTGCAGCGTAGAGGCGCCATCGACAAACGACACGACCGGTGGAGAATCCACACAGAACTGACGCACAAGACCCTTTTCCGCGGCTTCGGCCTTCTGGGATGCCGTAGGACGGTCATCCCAGCGTCGCATGAGCAGCGTAGCCGCAAGAGAATAGGACCGAAAGGGCTGCGACAACGCTGCTCAAGCGAGCGGCGGCCTACCTCACGGGCTGGAACCACCGCCGCAGCCCGCTCCCCGAGGGTTGCCCGGCATCAACATTGTGCGGGCGCAGCCCAGAAACGGCAGAGGGTTCCGACGTCGTCTCACCTGAGGACGAATAGCCGCCCCGCTCGACGGGCGGCGGGATCACCGGTTAAGATGGCGATTCGATTTCATATTGGAGGTATCCCATGCACGAGCTGCTGAGCCCACAAAACATCGAGTACAAAGAAAAAGCCCACGAGGTCGCTGAAAAGTACGTGCGCCCGGTTGCGGCCGAACTCGACCGAACCGGCGAGTATGGCTGGGAGATCCTCGAAGCTCTCAAGAAGTATGAGCTGACTGGCATTTGGATCCCGAAAGAGTACGGCGGCCACGGCGCCGGAGTGCTCGACCTCTGCCTCGTCGTTGAAGAGCTGTCCCGCGCCTGCGGAGGCGTCGGCGTCGCGTATGCGGTCAACGCCCTCGGGTCCTTTCCGATCATCGTCGGCGGCACCGAAGAGCAGAAGCAGAAGTACCTGCCGCTCGTTGCCAGTGGGGAAAAGCTCATCGCCTTCGGGCTTTCAGAAAAGGCATCCGGTTCCGACGCCGGCAGCTTGCGTACGACGGCCCTGCGCGACGGCGACCACTACGTGCTCAACGGCCAGAAGAAGTGGAATACCAACGGTGGCGTCGCTTCGTTATTCACCATATTCGCGCTCACAGAACCGGAGCGGGGCATGAGAGGCATCTCCTCGTTGATCGTGGAGAAGGACACCCCCGGCTTCACCGTCGGCAAGCGCGAAGATTTGATGGGAATCCGCACAGTACACGTCAACGAGCTGGAGTTCGAAGACTGTCGCGTACCCGCCGAAAACCTGGTCGGGGGCAAGGAGGGCGTCGGCTTCAAGAACGCCATGATGACCCTCGATCGCGCCCGCCCGGGAGTCGCGGCGCAAGGCCTCGGTCTCGCGCAAGGCGCCTTCGAGTGGGCCTACCGCTATGCCAGCGAGCGCCGCCAGTTCGGTCAGACCGTCTCGTCATTTCAGGCGAATCAATTTCTCTTTGCCGACATGGCAACCCAGATCGAGGCCGCACGTCAGATGGTTTACTACTCCGCCCGCCTCATCGATGCCGGCGCCAAGGACATCTCGAAACCGGCGGCAATGGCCAAGGTCTTCGCCACCGACACCGCGATGCGAGTTACGACCGACGCTGTGCAGATGTTCGGGGGATATGGTTTCTGCCGCGACTACCCGATCGAGAAGTACATGCGCGACGCCAAGATCACTCAGATCTACGAAGGCACGAACCAGGTGCAAAGGGTCGTCATCGGGCGCGCCCTCACCCGCGAGATGAAGAGCATTTCCGATATGTTGGACGTGCACATCGAGCATTTCCCAGAATCAGACTGATCGGTGTCGGCAGCCCCAATGCCATATGGGGCATTTGAAACGCAAAGACGCAAAGGGCGCAAAGTTTCTATTCTCCAACCGTCAACAGCCCGTGCGCATTCATCCCGGTCGAGCTACAGGCCTTCACCGAGAAGTAACCTGCCTCCGCGGACGCGCGCAGCGCGTCCAGAGGATTCTGGAGGAGTGAGGCGCCATTACAGCTCTTCCGGCGTATCTCCTCGAGGCCTCAGTCCTCCAGAATCTTCCTACTCCACGATGTCGAGCGCAATCTCCCGTTCTTCCACGACCTCGGTATCCGGAACCGTCACCTTGAACTCGAGTTCACAGGATCCAGTCGGCAGGGCCGCCAGGTTGAGGGCGTTTGCGTACATGTAGACGTCGGAGGTCACCGGAATCAGAGGCAGGTTCATTGACAACGGGTTACCGA
>CAZCEX010000089.1:0-11716 GCA_964497785.1 uncultured Thermoanaerobaculia bacterium
GCGGTCGATGGGCCACAGCAACGGCCGCAGGTGGTGGCGAGCGAGCACCGCGAGACCGATGAACACAAGCCATCGGCTGGCCGTCGTTGCCCAGGCCGACCCGAGGGCGCCGAAGGAGGGCACCGGACCGAAGCCGAAGACGAGGATCCAGTCGAGCCCGAGGTTGAAGATATTGGCAATGACGATGATGGCGACGATCGGTCGCACCTGCTCCATCGCCTGCAGGGTCTGGCGCAAGACGATGAAGGAGAAGAACGGCAGCAGGCCGAAGATGCAGATGCGCGCATATCCGGCGGCGATCGGGATGATCTCCGGCTGCTGACGTAGGAGAGGCAGGATCACTTCGCCAAGAGACAGGATCAGCCCGGAAGGAATGGTCAGGGCAACCGCAAGGATGAGGCCACGCTGTACGGATCGGCGAATCGATGGCCGGTCATCGGCGCCGACGGCCTGGGCGACGAGAGGATCGAGCGTCATCAGCAGGCCGAGACCGAAGGCGGATATTGCAAAAACTCCCAGGTTGCCGAGGGCGACTGCCGCCAATGCCTGGGCCGACAGGCGGCCGACGACCATCGTATCCACGACGCCCATCAGCATCAGGCCGACCTGCACGATCACGATCGGCGTCGCCAGGCGCAGCATGGCGACGAGGTCGGTGCGATCGGGGAGGGATAGCGAACGGCTCATGACAGTTTCCGGGCGACGGAGGATATCACTGTGGCGCCGGCCCTCATCGTGCGCTGGTTTTGTGGCCACAGGCGTCCCGCCTGTGATTCATGGAGGGTGATCGGTGGGGCACTGGGAAGTAACAGTCACAGATCCACGAAACATGAAAATCCGCAAATGAATTGAGGATTTTCGTATCAGGCTGATGTCATGATCCCGCGGTTCATTCCGTTGGAACAAATTCAGGAAGGCGTTTGGGGTACGGGTGGTGCGGTCAGTCCCCGCCACGGCCGTCCGGCCGTCGCGGCCCGGAATCTCTGGTATCGGCGGCGAAAACCCTGACCCCCGTTTCACCTGCGGTCGCAATACTGTCCGCCCCGGCACCGATTGAACGACAATATCCGGGCACAGGCGCCTCACCCGCCAGGATCGGCAGAGAGGGGTCGCTCACGTTGTAGACCCTGAGCGAGCCGTCGTGGGTATTGCCGGCAAGGAACCAGAGCTGGTCGCCGACCAGCGCGAGTGATTTGACGGAGCAGTAGCTCATGTCTCCGCAGGGTATGCGGGAGATCTCCGTCGGCATGGTGGGATCGCCCACGTCGAAGATCCGCACACCTTCGCCTCCGACGTACAGAAGACCGTCCTTGATGCTGAGGTCCTGCACGCGCACGCCGGACAGGAGTTCACCGATGCGCATCGACCGCGTAGGGTCGCCGACGTCGAAGAGCAAGACATTGGAATCGAGACCGTCCTGTGCAAGCGCCACCAGCGCGCCTTCGTGGGCCACGACCCGGGCCAGGTGGGCTGTGTCCCACCGAGCCACCGTCACCATTTCTGTTGCATCCGAGGCATCGACGACAGCCAGACCGCGATGATCGTCGGCGATGTAGAGCAGGTGTCCGTCGACTGCGAGATCGTAGGCCGAACCCCAGGTCAGGAGAGTCCCGATCTCTAGGGGCTGTGAGGGATCGGAGACATCCACGGCCTTCACACCCCAGGCCGGACCGACGACGAAGGCCAAGCTGCCGCTGAGCTCGATCGCCCAAGGGGAGTCACCGACGGGCCAGAAAACCCTCGATGTAGCCAGCAAACTCGGTAAACTCCTGCAGGCGGATATTGAGCACCCGGTGCAGGATTTCCACATCCACCTCGAGATACCCGTGCACGAGAATATTGCGGAACCCGGCTACGTCCCTGAAGTTTGCGACGAAGGCTCTGGGCAGTGCCCCGACCTCGGCAAGTACGTCGATGGAGCTTGCATAGTCGGGTACGTCACGGCCGGCCCCGGCAGCGATGTGAGTGGCGATGTCGAGCACATTCTGGGCGCACAGCTGAAGGCCGCGCTCGACGGTCCAGCGCTCGTCGGAGTTCTCGAGCAACAGGTCGATGGGGCGACCCGCGTGTTCGCCCAGAGCGAGCACGGCCCGGCTCAAGGCCAGCAGGTGGCGGCGGATCACCCGGTCGTCGATCTCTCCCGGACTCATGGGTGGGGCCCCTCGGGCGTATTCAGAGCACGCATCGCGCGATCGAGCTTGTCCAGCTGCGGCACAAAATCACAATAGCGGGACAACGCCATCGCTTCACGCACGGTGGTCGCCCGCAGATCCCTCGCGAGAACTCTGACGCCATCGCGAAGAACCCGGTGGTAGATCAAGGGGGGGGCGTGGTTGAGAATCAAGGCGTCGATTCTATTGCTGCCGAACCCCGTCATCAGAGCCGTGGTCAGCTCGGCGCGATATCCGAACGATCCTCGTCCGCAGCGGCTTTCGTCCACAAAGACCGCGACGTCGATGTCGCTGTGTGCCTGGGCACGATCGAGTGCTGATGAGCCGAACAGATAGGCCTCGAGCACCTCGGGTCGAGGCTCGAGAAGCTCACGCAAGCGCCTCACCAACGTGTCGCGGTCCATCTGAAAGGTTTCCATCGAACCAAGCATACCGGATAGGGAGTGAGTACGGGGCCGGACCCCCGGCATGATTGCCGCCGAATGTCACTTTGACCACGGCTCGTTTGCGAGATCACTCGGAGTTTCGGACCAACTGGGCAATGCGAGCCGTATCTGGGGTCGCCGACCGCCGCCTGGTCCGGGCGAGATACTGGTCAAGCAATGATTGGGTTGTCGAATCCATCTTGGTGAACTGGAGCGCAACCCGGTACGAAAACGAGGAATTGCCGAGGCCATCCTCCACGTAGCGAGAGGTCTGGCACCGCTGTACCCGGGACTCGATGTGGATTTCGCCGTCGCCATTCAGCGACATCGAAAAGTGGCATACGACATCTGGCTTCATCGAGTCCCCGATCTCGACCAGTACGCCGTTCATCGAGAGGTCGACAATCCGGGCGTCACCCACCGCCCCGACCCGACCCACCAAATGGTCCGATATACGAATCCTCTCGGTTTTCCGTCGTTCGATCATGCCTCACCCCCTTGAGGTGTGACCCCCCAAACACTCACCCAGGGGTCATGAGTTTGCCAATCGACAAAACAGCCTGCAACTTCATGTATAGCGCCGAAGGGTTGCTGTCAAGGTGTAGGGACGAACGGAGGTTTGTCTGAAATCCAGATGAGTGCGATGGGCCGAGCCGGAACGCCACCACAACCGCACGTCTCACCGGGAACCGTGCGCGACCCAGGTCACCGAGCGGAAGACGTCGCGAGTGTCCGCGTCGTGGAGGCTCACGCGTCGAGTCAGTAGAGCAGGTACTGCCGCCGGCTCTCGGCGAACTCGTCGACTCCGGCCTCACAGTGCTCGACGAGCTCGGCCCGCGTGAGCTCCCCGTGGAGAGCCCGCCGCACGGCGTCCGAGCCGGTGATGATGTCGATGGGCGGCTTTTCGAACTCGTACTCGTAGGGGGGCGCCGTCCATGTGAAGTCGTCCTGGCAAGCGAGCGTGATCTGCCCGAGAATGGTCAGCGCGGTGAGCAGCGGCCTGAAGCTCTCGCGATCGCTCACGTTGACCTTGACCCCCCCGCACACCTTGCCACCGAACTTGTTGACCGTGGGTTTGAAGTAGTAGGGCTGCAGGATCACGCCCGGCGGCGCCATGTCCGAAAGCCCCGCGACGAAAGCGTAGGGGTCGATGAACGGCGCTCCGATGAGCTCGAACGGCCTCGTCGTGCCGCGTCCTTCGGAGATGTTGGTTCCTTCGAAGACGACCATGCCCGCATAGGCGAGAGCGGACTCCAGGGTCGGCAGGCCGGTCGACGGAAAGGGCCAGGGCAGACCCGTCTGATCGAAGAAAAACTCCCGCCTCCACCCCTTCATCTCGACGACCTCGAGCTCGCATCCGAGCCCGGCCTGGTCGTTGAACAGCCGTGCCAGCTCACCGACCGTCATACCGTGGCGCATCGGGATCGGGTGCAGGCCGACGAACGAAGCGAAACCCTCCTCCAGGACGGCGCCCTCCATCGTCCTCCCGTTGAGCGGGTTCGGACGATCGAGCACGACGAACCTCGTGCCGACGGCCGCGCACGCCTGCATCGCCAGGTACATCGTCCAGATGTAGGTGTAGACCCGCGTTCCAACGTCCTGGATGTCGAAGACCAGCGCGTCGATCTCGGCGAGGCTCTGCAGGGATGGCTCGCGTCTCTCGCTGTAGAGGCTGTAGATCGGCAGCCCTGTCTGGCGGTCGACCGCATCCGCCGTCTCGTCCATGTTGTCCCACTGGGAGAAGAAGTAGCCGTGTTGGGGGGCGAGCAGGGCGGTCAGCTGGAATCGCTCGTCCCGGTGCAGGAGGTCCTTTGCGAAGTTGAAACGACGATCGGTCGACGCCTGATTGCAGATGAGCCCCAGCCGCATGCCGTGCAGCGAGGGGCGACCCTCCTCCAGGATGACCTCCAGGCCTGTCGTGACCATGCCCACCCCCGTCCAGTCCACGCGATATGCTCGTATCCCCCCGCCGAGCTCGCCGCCTCGCGACACCACGACGCGGTGGATCCCGGGTGGAGAGGCCCTCATAGTACCCTTACATCGAACGCCACGGGTGGCCGGCCCCATGCCACCAGTCGTCGAGCAACGAGGAGTGTTCCATGAACCACGAAGCCGAGGAGGAGCGCAGCTGATGAAAGCCATGATCCTGGCCGCCGGCAAGGGCACCCGCCTCGGCGACCTGACGGCGGAGGTCCCGAAGCCCCTCATGCCGCTCGCCGACGGGGTGAGGATCATAGACGTGACGGTTGAGCGGCTGCGCCAGGCGGGCATCGTCGAAATCGCGGTCAACCTCCACCACCACGGCCGCCAGGTGCAGTCACACCTCGAGACCCGGTACCCGGACCTCGACTGGCGGTTCTTCCCGGAGGAACGACTGCTGAACACCGGTGGCGGCATCCTCAACGCGCGCGCCTTCCTTGAGGACAGCGAGCACTTCGTGGTCAGCAACTCGGACATCCTGCACTTCATCCCGGTCGCCGAAGCCGTGCGAGCCCACCTGGAGAGCGGATCGCGGGCCACGATGGTCCTGAAGCCGTCGAGCGCCGCACGCGCGGTCGTCTTCTGTGCGCGACGTGGGGTGCTCGGGTTCACGAACCCCAGGGGTGAGCTCTACTACGGCCGGGGGGTGCCGGAGCAGCCGTTCAGCTACGGCACCTTCTGCGGGTTGCAGGTCTTCCATCGCTCGATCTTCGACGCCATGGACGGCGACGCGTTCAGCATCGTCGACACCTACGCCGCCCTCATCGCAGCCGGTGAGCGCATCCACGTCTTCGACGCGGGCGACCTCTACTGGTCCGACCTCGGAACTCCGGACCGCCTCGAGGCGGGAAGGCGGGTCTTTCGGGCGTCGCTGGCGGCCGAGCAGGTCCTTGGAGAGCCGCCGGCCGCTCTGCGCTCGGTGTTTCGTGGGGCCGGGGACAAGGAGATCACCCGGGTTGAAGGAAAGACCCGGTCGGTTGTCGCGGTGACGTCGGCGGCCGATCGCGAGCTCGACGAGCTCGATCGAAGGTCCCGGTTCCTTGCCCGGCACGGTGTTCCCGTGCCGTCAGTGCTCACCCGGACGCCCGGCGGCCTGGTGGTGGGGGACGGGGGCCGTCAGCTCCTGCGCTTGCTGTCCGAGCGCGACGCAAACGCTGGCGACCTCCTCGCACAGGCCGTCGACATCCTCGTCGTGCTCGCCAGGGTTCCCACCGACACATTCCTCGAGCTCGAGGGAGCGGCGGCACGAGCCTTCGACCGGGACAACGTGCTGTTCGACATCCGTTACTTCAACCGCCACGTGATCTCTCCGGCGCCCGCGACCGGCTCGGTCCTCGAGGACCGCAGCGGTCCCGCGCTCACCCGGTTTTCGGAACAGGCCTGCGAGCACGCAGCGGACATTGCGTGGTCCTGGCTCGACGATCAGCCCACCGTACTCATGCACAGGGACTTCCAGTCCACCAACCTCGTGGTCGACGAACGAGGAACGGTTCGCGTGGTGGACCTGTCGACCCTGCGCACCGGCGTTTCTGTTTATGACCTGGCCAGCCTCGCCTTCGACATCTACCTGCCCCACCGCGAGGATTGGCTCGAGCTCATCGTCGACGCCTTCTTCGAGCGCTTCCCCGAGCTCGACCGGACTGCATTCTGGGGCGCCGCCTGGCTGCGGTTGCTGCAGGCGACGGCGGCTGCATTCCGGTTCGCAGACCAGAGGCCGTTCTTCGCAAGGACGATTCCGGCCTGTTTCGAGAAGCTGGAACGGGTCATGAGCGAGCCGGCCGCAGCCGAGCTCCTCACCGAGCTCCCGCCGGAGGTCGTCGATCAGGTCGTTCGTCTCGTCGAGGCTTGACCGATATGGACACGGTCACCGCTCACGGGTGCTAGTATTCGGGCATCGGAGGATCCCATGAAAAAGGGCCGTGTCCATTCGTTCCGCCATCTACTGTCCCGCGCCGTTCTGATCGTTGCCGGCGCCGCCGCCCTGGGGGGCTGTGGTCAAACGGCGTCGACCACACCACAGGAGCCAGACGCCTCGGCGGACGCACCGGCGCCGGGCAGCCTGTTGTCAGCGCACGAGACCCTTGTCGAGGCGCTGATCGGTGGGGACGTCGCCGGCGTGGTGGCACTACTGGAGACCGAGCCCCCGCCGCTGGTCTTCCACCCGAGGGTGGACGCCCGTTTCGAAGGGGTGGAGGAGATCCGGAGCGGGCTCGAACAGATGGTTGCAGTGACAGGTCCCCTCGGCTGGACCGAGGTGCACGGCGAGGTGACCCAGGAGGGCGCCGCCGGCTGGCTCACCTACCACGTGCTGGTGGAGTCGGAGAGGATGGGGGAGGTGGTCGCGGCAAGGGCCACCGAAGCCTGGCGCTACGAGGAGGGCGCCTGGAGGCTGGCCCACGTCCACTGGTCCGAGCTCGACGTTGTCACCGAGTAGCGGCAGCCGCTGTCGACGACGCCGGCCGCGTCATTCGCCCCCCAGACGATCATAGTGTTCAACCTCGACGTGAATCTGGCGCCGCCGGTGCTGATCAGGATTTCGCTGTCCGCCTCCAACCCGCCGTCGCCGCCCACCGCCAGTACGGATCTTCTCGAGGAAAGAGACCTCGGCCATGCCGACGAAAAACACACACATCAGGCCGATGGCCGGGTTGTCGGCCCCTACGCCTCCCCGTCGTCGTCGGGATCCGTCTCCGGGAAGACGGCGGACTCGACGGCGATGACGGCATCTTCCGGTAAGGCATCAGAATCTACGGGGGTTCCGGGCACGGGGCCCCAGATGTCGAAGCCGGGGTCGAACTGGCGCAGCCACTCGAGGCTGAAGCAACGGTAGGCGACCCACACCGGAAGCAGGATCACGGTACCGATGTAAGGCAAGGCGGCGATGCAGCAGGTCAAGAAACAGATGAGCATGGCGACGATGGCGTAGGCCATTGTCAGCAGGAAAACGAAGAGGCCATAGAGTACGAAATGGCCTGTTCTGGCCTTGAGCCATGGCACGAGGTAACGCCAGGCCTCGGTCGCGGTGAGGTCGAACCGGTACATGATCGGTACGATGAAAGAGTCGATGAAGAGGCCGATGTAGAGGCTGGCGATGACGACGACCACCACCAGCAGGCCGAAGAATACGCCCCAGGTCGTGAGGGCGAAGAAGCTGAGGTCGTCGAGAGACCCGCCGGTCATCATGGCTGCGGGCAAGGCGGGGATGATGACGGCGCCGGCGACGATCGAGACCACGATCAGGACGAGAGCCAGGCGCCACAGGAAGAGCGAGTCGCCGAGGTGCCGGAACCGGCCCCAGGGCTCGACGATCTGAGCGCGGTTGTGCACGACATTGTCGAGGAAGATGAACTTCCCGCGGGAGGACAGCCACAAGAGGAGGGCGACGAAGAGCAGGACGGCGAGACCGATCATGCCGGCGATCGAGATCGCGAGCACGTTGTGGATCGTTGACGATATGGCGTTTCCAACGGCGTCGCTGATTTCGGTGGGGTCGCCACTGAAGTTGCTGCCACCGCCTCCCGGTCCGCTGCCGAGCCCGGCCAGCCACGCGGCAAAGCCGAGCACCAGCCACTTCACAAAATCAAAAGGCTCGAACAGCTGCTTGCGCATGCGTTCGACGCCTCGTTCCAACGGCGCCCAGTAAGCAATGTGATGTGTCATCGGGTCCATTCTTTCTCTCCCGCCCTACACAACGCAAGTCCCGGGGCCAAAGTTCTGCGATAAAGGTCGGGATAGAATCGCTTCATGCCGCAGACCTTCACGACAGCCTGCCCGCGAAACTGCTACAGCACGTGCGGTATGCGGGTGGTGGTCGATGACGCCAAGCTGGTGGCGATCGAGGATCATCCGGGCAACCGGGCAACGGCCAAAGGCCCATGCATCAAGGGTCTGAGCTACATCGAGCGGGTCTATGCCCAAGACCGGTTGCTCCACCCCCTCGAGCGCCAGACGGACGGCGCCTTCGCCAGGATCGGGTGGCAGAGGGCTTTCGACCGTATTTCCCACGAGCTTGCCGCGGCGCGTGACCAGTTCGGGCCGCAGAGCGTTTTCTACTACACAGGCAGCGGCACCAAAGGCCTGATGAATGGTGTTGGCCTCGATTTCTGGCGGCTCTTCGGGGGCTGCACGACGACCTACGGCGATCTTTGCTGGCCGGCGGGCCTCGAGGCCACGCGCTTGACCCTCGGCGACAACAAACACAGTGCGCCCTGGGACATGGTCAACGCCAGGCTCATCGTGCTGTGGGGCAAGAACCCGGCGGAGACCAATATCCACCAGATGAACTTCATCGAGGAGGCTGTAGGGCGCGGCGCCAGGGTGATCGTCGTCGATCCGCGCAGAACCCAGTCGGCGGAGGGGGCCGAGCTGCTCATTCAGCCGCGGCCTGGAACCGACGGCGCTCTTGCTCTCGGGGTGGCCCACCTTCTGATCACCAGGAATACCATCGACGAGGCGTTCATCAAGGAATACGTTGCCGGATTCGCCGAGTATGCGGCGATGGTGAACCAGTACACCCCGGTGCGCGTCGCTGAGATCACTGATGTTCCGGAGATCTTCATCCACCGCCTCGCAGAAGCGATCGGTGCCTTTTCACCGGTCACCATGTGCGCAGGCTTCGGCATGCAGCGCTATACCAACTCCGCACAGACGATGCGCGCCCTCATCGCGCTTCTGGCGATCACGGGAAACATCGGCAAGCCGGGGGCGGGCTGGGTCTACGCCAATCTGCAAAGCCAGATTTTCGGCGCCACGAAGGATCCTCTGGCATTTTTTCCGCCTGCGGAACCCGATCCTCAGATCAAGGTCTCGGTGTCGACCGCCCGTCTCGGGCCGACGATGTTGGAGCAGACGGATCCGGCCCTCAGGGTCGCCTGGATCGAGCGTGGCAACCCCGTCACCCAGAACCCTGAAACGCACGCTGTGCTCGAGGCCCTCAGGGCTCTCGATTTCCGAGTCGTCGTCGACCAGTTTCTCACCGACACGGCTCGTGAGGCCGACATCGTGCTGCCGGCGAAGACGATGTTCGAGCAGACGGACGTGATCAACGCCTACTGGCACCCATATATCCAGATCAAGGCCAAGGTCATCGACTGCCCCGGTGAGGTTAAGCCCGAGTCGGAAATCTATTGGCACCTCGCCCATCGGCTCGGCCTACCGAAGGAGGCGATCGAGGCGTGCCTTCCGGAACCAAACGAGAAAGCGGTTGAGAGCTACCTTCGCGCACGCCTCGAACCGTGGCCGGAGCTGACGTTGCAGCGGTTGCGCGAGGGCCCTGTGGTCGTGCCCGGCCATCAGGAGATCGCGTTTTCGGACGGTATTTTCCCTACGCCGTCGGGCAAGATCGAGCTCCTGTCGTGCGAGGCGCGAGAACGCTGGCACGCTGACGAACTGCCCAGGTACAAAGAGCCGGTGGAGCGGCCGGGGAGAGGCGACGCGGGCGCCTTTCCCCTGCACCTGCTCACACCCAATACCAAGGACCGCATCCACAGCCAGTTCAACAACCTGCCGTCGATCCGCCAGCTGAGTCCAATAACATACGCCAAGATGAACCCCGTCGATGCGGCAGAGCGCGGAATCTGCGAGGGGGAGCGGGTCCGCATCTTCAATCACCGCGGCAGTGTTGAGATCGAAGTACGCTTCGATCACAGTCTACGCCCGGGGTGCATCGTCGTGAGCAACGGTTGGTGGCTCTCGGAAGGTGGCGGTATCAATCGCCTGTCCGCGAGCCGAGAGACCGACATGGCTCACGGCGCCGCTTTCCACGACAATGCCGTAGAGGTTGAGAAGGCATGACGCAGGGTCTTTATGTGCACGACCTCGATCGCTGCATAGGCTGTGCAGCGTGCGTCGTTGCCTGCAATAATTCAAACCCGGTTGGAGAGGGTTTGAGCTGGCGTACCGTCCACACCTTCAACCGTCAGCGTCACCCGTCGGCCCCGGTCTTCCATTACTCACTGGCCTGCAACCACTGCAGCAAGCCCGCGTGTCTGCTGCTCTGCCCGGCCGGCGCCTATGACAAGGACCCGGAGACTGGCGCCGTACTCGTCGATCGCAAACGATGCATGGGATGCCGCTACTGCTCCTGGGTCTGCCCTTACAGTGCCCCCCGGTACAACTCGCAGGCCGGCGTGATGGAGAAGTGCACCTTCTGCCAGGACCGACTGGAGGAGGGTCGTGAACCGGCGTGTGTGACCGCCTGTCCGGTTGACGCTTTGTCATTCGAAGCGCGCACGGAGTACGAGGCGGTGGGGCGACCTGGCTTCCCGGACACCGGTCTCGAGCCCTCTCTTCGTATCGTGGGCCGCCGCCGGAACACAACGCCCGAGATGGCGGTGACTTCGAGCCCCCAACCACCGCGAGTGGCGGTTATCGACTGCAGCGGCCTGCGTTCCGAGTGGTCTTTGTGGTTCTTCACGATGGTGGCGACATGGCTGGTGGCGTGGTTCGCGGGTAGCGCCGTCACGGGTCGCGGCGTCGTGCTACCGGTTTTCGCGGCGGCGGGGATCCTCGGCATGGCCGTGAGCGCGCTTCACCTCGGAAGGGCCACCAGAATGTGGCGGGCCGTTTCTAACCTCAGACGATCCTGGATCAGCAGGGAGGTGTTTTTCTTTGGTCTTTTCTTCGTCGGCGCTTGTGTGCTCGAGTTGGGCTTCGCGGGACAGGGCCGGGCCACCTGGGTGATCGTGGCGTGCGGCTGGGCGGCGCTTTTTTCGATGGACATGGTCTACCGGGTGCCGGGTCAGGCGATTGGGGCAGTTCCGCACAGCGCGATGACAACGCTCACGGCCGCTTTGTACCTCGGCATCGTTGTCGGTGCGCCGTACCTCGTCTGGACCGTGGCGGCGCTCAAGCTGGTACTCTTTGTTGCTCGCGGCGGCATGGGGCGACCAGGGCGATGGGAACTAGGGCTCCTTCGCATCGTGGCCGGACTGCTGGTTCCTGCGGCGGCGATGGCGCCACAGCTCGCCATCGCACCAGCATTTGCCCTTGTTTCTGCAACAATCGGTGAGGCCGTCGATCGCGCCCGGTTCTACGCCACGCTGCGGTTCCTTACACCCGAGGTGCAAATTGGGCGTGACCTTGGCTCTTCTCGCATGAAGCAATAGTCGAAGAAAGGGCACAAAGGCCGATCTGAGCTGA
>CAZCEX010000090.1:0-11655 GCA_964497785.1 uncultured Thermoanaerobaculia bacterium
TCCGCGCGACCACGCTGCTCATGCGACGCTGGGATGGCCGTCCTGCGGCCTCCCAGAAGGCCGGGGCTGGGTACTGGGCCGGTCGAGCGGGTTACTCCAACCCCTTGTTGATCGCTCCCCCACCCCTGAACAGCCGGCTCTTGAGGCGATACGCCGCCTCCACCACCTTGGCGCGGCCGTACTCGACAAGATCCATCTGGAAGGGGTGGCTGGCGGCGGCGCGGGCGTACTTGGCGAGGCGCAGGCGTTTCATCTTCTGGTACATGCGGTGGAGGTCTCTGCGTTCGACCACTTCCGAAACCAGGATCACTCTTTGCCAGTCGAGCTCGAAGCTGATGTTGAGAAGGTCCCAGTCCATGTCGTTTCCGACCAGGCCGCGTTCCCTGGCGTGGTGCCACACCGGCGTACCTGGAAGCGGCGTCAATACGTAGATGTTGACCAACGAGAGTGGGTTTCTCTTGATGAAGTCGTAGGTCTCCTGCATCTGGTCAAGGGTTTCTTGAGGCTCACCGATGATGAAGGAGCCATGCGGGTGGATGCCGTGGCGATGCAGGGTCTGAACTGCGTTCTCATTGATGTCGACCTTGAAGGCCCGTCCCTTGAGGCGCGTCAGAACCTCCTGATTGCCCGATTCGAGCCCCATCGACACCGAGACGAAATTCATCTCCTTGAGCATTCGCGCCATGTCATCCGTGATGCGGGTTGCTGACGAGGCACACGAAAAGCGGAAACCAGAGGCGGGCAGACCTTCACGGAGAACCAACTCGTGAAGGGCCTCGAGCCGCTTGACGTTGGCGATGAAGAGGTCGTCGTGAAAGGTGATATAGCGCACGCCGTACTCATCGCGCAGGTGCTTAATCTCCTCGATCATGGCTTGGGGCGAGAAGTAGCGTATGTTCGGCCAAAACCGGGTCGAGGCACAGAAGCTGCAAGTGTAGGGGCAACCTCGTGAGGTCAGCATGTTGGAGTGCGGACGAACACGCATCAGGCGCCGATCCGGCATCGGCAGCTCGTCGAGGCTCCGGCTGTCCTTGCCGACGACCGGTCGCGGCGGCGTCAAGACACGCTCCCCGTCAGACCAGTAGACAATGCCCTCGATCTCGGCGAGACGCCCCGGCGCCAGGCCCCCGGTCGACCGGAAGAGCTCGACCAGCTCGACGAGTGCGTGCTCGCCTTCGCCGATGACACCGACATCCATGTCGTCGGTCAGACTCTCCGGAATCTCCGTGATGTGGTAGCCACCGATGACGACCGGCAGACCCGCGCTCTTGGCGGTCGCCGCGTGAGCCTTCGCCAGGTTGAAGTTCTGTGATACCGAAGAGAGACAGAAGAGATCGGGTTGGAAGTCGCGAATCGCCTCCTCGACCTCCCACTCGACCAAGCGGACCTCGACGTCGTTGCCGAGCTCACGTTCGAGCATTGCCACCAGGTAGCCGAGCCCGAGTGCCGGGTAGCGGTTCTGAGCTTCGACGAACGGGTTCACGGCATGCACGAGCAGGACCCGGGTCGGTGCCGTCATGGTCTCGTCCCCTCGTGTGCCCAGCGCAGCAGCACTGACAGCATCTGGCGTGTGGGCCTCAGGACCAGCGATCGCGTGAGGCCGTCGATGCGCAGGAGCTCGGCCGCGAGGCCTACACAGGCCGCTGCGCGCTCCTCATGGCCGGCTTCCCCAGCCAGCTCGCACGCCGCCGAGGCCACGATCTCGAACCCGCTCTCCTGCGCCCCGAGCACGGTCGCGAGCCTTATCGCCGCACCCTCGTCTCCTTCGAGAACCGCTGCCAACCCGCGACGTGCCTGCATGACCAACTCCGCAACCGGCTCGCCATTTTCTCCGCGGTGGGCGATCTCCGGCGGTACGTGCTCTATCCCGATGCAGTCCGCCGCTGCGACCGTTCCCGGCAGAACGATCTCCGAACACCGGGATCGGATCGTCGGCAACGCCGACTGTGGGTTCGCCGCGAGCAGCAAGAAACGCACGTGTGGTGGCGGCTCCTCGAGCACTTTGAGGAAAGCATTGGCCGACTCGGGCGGCAGCCGCCGCGCATCGACGCTGTCGACGACCCAGACCCGGCACTGTCCTTCGAATGGCCGCCCTGGGGCATCCTTGACGATACGGCGGATGGTGTCGATCTTGATGATCTGTTTTCGCCCCTCACCGCGCAAGATGACGGCGTCCGGGTGAATGCCCGAACGCACCCGACGTGCATCTGGCGATTCGCAGTAGGGTTCGTCACACCCCGAGCATACGAGCATCGCCGCCGTCTCCACGGCTGCCAGCTCCCTGCCCAATCCTGGCGGTCCGGAAAACAGGACCGCATGCGGAAAACGGTCGCGAGCAATAGCCGCCGCCACCCTTTCCAGAGCGGGATCAACGAGAGGACCCCAGCGCCGGCGGTCGAGCGTGGCTTCGCTGTACGGGGCGGTAGGCTCGCTCACGCCAAAGGCCCCGTGACCGCCGCCCGCATGCGTTCGAAGACCACACCTTCCGGGCCATCTGCGTCGATGACGTGACACCGTGCCGGCTGCGACTCGGCGAGCCGGAGAAAGGCCTCCCGGATCTCGCGGTGAAAGGCCACCGGTTCGTCGTCGATCCTGCTCGTTTCGCCGGTGGCGGCATTGCGGCCATGTGCCCTCGCCAGCGCGCATTCGGGATCCATGTCGAAGATGAGGGTCATATCGGGCTCGAGGCCGCCGGTCGCAAACACGTTGAGCTGCCGAACGACGGCGACGCCGAGATGACGCACCATGCCCTGGTACACGGTGGAGGAATCGGCAAAACGATCCGAGAGTACGACGGCGTGCCGCGCGAGGGCGGGTCGAATGAGCTTCTCCACGTGGTCACGGCGCGCAGCTTCGAGGAGGAAGAGCTCGGTGAAACCATCCGGCTCGTGCTCTGGATCGAGGAGGATTGCGCGAACGGCCTCGGCCACCGGGGTGCCCCCAGGCTCGCGCGTCGTCACAACCTCACGGTCGAGCTGACGCAACCACTCGGCGAGCCGGCGCAGCTGCGTGCTCTTGCCGGTGCCCTCACCGCCCTCAAAGGTAATGAACAATCCCTGCGACATCGTTGCCGAGTATAGCCGCGCCCCTCACGAGGAGGGGCGCCTTCGATCAATCGGTATTGTTGACGGCGTCAGTTCCAATTCGTGATGTCGCCGCTCTCGAAGCCGTCGGAGAAGATGTCCGGAGGCAGTTCACGCCCAAAGTAGACAAACATCGAACTACTTCGCCATTCGCTCAGGTTGCCGTAGCACGCGCCCACGTAGCGCGTGCTATTGGGGCTTGCCATCCTCGTCATCGTATAATCCCCACCCTCGTTGGTCCTCGGACCCGAGGTGCCCTGGATCGATACCACGTGCTCCAGAGGCGACAGGACGCCGCCGTTCACGTCATCGGCAATCCATACCGAGCAGTTGTTGTAGTAGGTGCCGCCACCACCCCACATGATGGTCCCACCGAGATCACCCTGGGAGTTCACGGCAACCGAGGGATAGAGGTAGGCCACGTCTGGACTCCAGATGTCGACGTCGTCGATGTGGCTCATGTCGGCCTCGTTGAAACGCGCCACCCTCGTGTAGGGGAAAGGAAAACCACCCGCAGCATTCTGGGGTGCAGCCCACATGAACCCGATGACTCCGTCGGCGACCCATCCGCTCTGAATGCGCGTGTCCTGGCGGCCGCACCAGTCACGTCCGTCGGGCCCCGGGCAGCTGGCCGTTCCCGCGTTGGACCAGTAGCCGGTGATCGCGGCCTTCCACGTCGGAGTAGCGTCGGCATCGGGCCACTGGGCAACCCTGAGCTGGGTCTGTGAATAGTGGGTGCCATAGTAGCCGGTGGTCGTCATTCCGCGGGCGAGCCGGAGGGAGAAGTAGTTCGCGGTTCGGTTGTCGAAGTTCAGAGTTGCGGAACACGAGGCGAGCTCGCTCAGTGGGAAGCGGGCCGCAAACGCCATGTCAAAAGTCTGGGCCGCTGTGAAAACGTTGCTGGTAAGCCACAGGTAGTTCGAGGACGCCGCCAGGTCGGGGAAGTCGAGCCAACGGTCGGCCCCCCAGCCCATGTCCTGGGCCGTGATGTCGTAGTAGCAGTCCCAGGTTCCGTCGGCACCCTGGTCGACGTTGATGCGCTGAGTCCCGGTAGACGGTGTATTGGTATTGGCGGTGATGTACATCTGGAGCCAGAACGCCGTATTCGTCCCCGGATCGTATTCCGATGTCTGATCACAGCACATATCCTCACCTGCAGGATCGGCGAAAGGTCCAACGAATGGATTGACGTAGGCAAATGTATCTCCGCCGTCGGTCGACTTCGCTGCGTACCAGTTCGCCGTATAGAAAACCTCGTCTCCCGCCATGTATGCCGTCGGCTCGGGCACGTTACCCCTGGTATTCACCGGCACGTTCGAGTTTCCGGCAATCTCGGTATTCGTGAACATCGTCAGCGGGCTGAGGCCTCCCCTTTCGACCGACACGGGCGGCGTCGCCGGTCCGTGCGGCCCGGGCAAGACGTCGGGTGCGGACACTGTCTCGGGCAGGGGTGGAACCCAGGGATGCGACCCGTCGACCGAGTGCTTATTGCGCCGTCGCTCGATGCAAGACAGTGTTTTCTCCGTCATTTCCCCCATTTTGGCCGGGTCGGTCATCTCGCCGGTACCACGGGCAATCGTTCCGTGATGGCTCTCGCCCGAGACCTCGACAACGGATCCAGACTCCTCCGAGAGAACCGGCGTCGGCGCCAGCAGAATGCCAAGAATTACGATGGAAAGGGCCGTAAACAATGTGTTTCTCATGGATCGATCCTCCTAGACCGCGATTGCGGACCTTATCACGAACCAAAGATCTATCCAACCACAGAGGGTGTCCGCGGATCACATCTCAACCTCCATTTCGTTACAGAAATGTCAAAGCCGCGGTTTATGTACAATGCCGCAGCTCGATAAACGAGTCAGCAGGCCGCCGGGCTCGGTGGGGTTCGCCGGTCACGCGAGGGGGAGGAAGAATGTCAAAGAGCGGATTGAAGAGTATCGGCATCATCGGAATCGGCACGATGGGCAACGGAATAGCCCAGGTCGCGGCACAGAGCGGTCTCAGCACCATCGTCACGGACATCAACCAAGAGGTGCTCGACCGCGGTCGCAGCAACATCGACAGGTCACTTGATCGCCTGGTCAAGGCCTACGAAAAGAGCGAGGGCCAAAAAGGCATCACTGTCGACCAGAAGGGTGAAGCGTTGGCCCGCCTCACGACGACAACAAACCTGGCCGATCTGCTGCCATGCGACCTCATCATCGAGGCCGCCCCCGAGATCCCAGAGCTCAAAGAAGGCATCAATCGTGAGCTCGCCGGTCTGGGTTACGACAAGGTGCTGGCCACCAACACCTCGGGCATCTCGATCACCCGCCTGGCCGCAGCCTACGGCAGGCCGGAACTCTACATGGGCATGCACTTCATGAACCCGGTGCCGATGCAGCAAGGCGTCGAGATCATTCGCGGGCTCGGAACCTCGGACGACACCTACGACACCATCGTCGATCTGTGTCACTCCCTCGGCAAGACAGAGATCCCCGCCGAGGACAAGGCCGGGTTTGCCGTCAATCGCATGTTCGTCCCCTTCGTCAACGAGGCCATTCGCGTCGTCGAGGAGGGCATCGCCAGCGTCGAGGACGCCGACAAGGTCACGCTCTGCCTGGGCCACAAGATGGGCCCGTTGATGACCGCCGACTTCGTTGGGCTCGACGTCATGGTCTTCATCTGCAAGGTGCTCGAGGAGGAGTTTGGATCATTCTACAAACCGACCTCGCTACTCAAGCGCCTCGTCGAGTCCGGTCAGTTGGGAGCCAAAACCGGCCGCGGTTTTTATCTCTGGGAGAAGTTCAGGCCCACAGGCGTGAACCCGGACGTCGCGAGATATCGCATCGGGTGAATTCCTGACGAAGAGTCGTCAGTCTGCGTTGATGTTGCTGGTGGGTTGGAGCGGCGATCAGCGACGGAGGAAGGAGACGGCGCCGGCTGAGGTTCCTCTCCGCAGGCGGGACGCCTGCTCCCACCAGGACAGTCGTCACGACGGGGAATACGGTATCTGGTATCCGGGCGACGAATCTGGCATCTGGCTTCTGCCACCCGGGTGGGCGGGCGATGTTGCATCTTGCATCCGATCGGGCGGCTGGCCCTTGCACCGTGAACCCCACCTTCTCTGATTTCGTATTTCTCTACAGGAGGCCTCAATGGAGCATTCATCAAAACCGACGATGATCGGCGTACTCAACATCACGGCTGGCGCCTCGGGCCTGATTGGCGGGTTCGTCCTGCTTCTCATTGCTTTGATCGGCACTGGCGTGCTCGGAGCCGTGCTCGACGGCAACGAGCAGGCACTCGCACTGCTGCCGCTTGCGTTCTTCCTGCCACTCTCGCTGATGTGTCTGACCGCGGGGGCCGTTGCCGTCTGGGGCGGGTTCGCCGCTTTGAATCGCCGACGATGGCAGCTCGTGATTCTCGCGGGCGTGGCGGCAACAGTTTGCCTTTTCCCTCTCGGCATTGCCGCCCTCGTGCTCACGATCATGTCCGAGAGCGAGTTCCGCGCGGCGAGCGCGTCGCCCTGATCAGGCCTGCCTAGGAGGGTGTAGGGCATTGATGGCGGATGGATTTCGGTGGGTCGTTTGAGGCCATTTTTCGGCGGATTTGCGGGTTCATACTGGTGGTATGGGCCAAGAATACGCCGGAAAATGGGCCAAACGACACCCGAAAGGCGCCGCTGATTCAATGCCCTACGCCCTCCTAGTGAGCCTGTGCCTGAGGCCCAGAGCCTCCGGGAAGTCTCCGAGCTCGGCTACCGCGGCATCGAGTCTCTCGAGCGCCTGCTCAATGGCGCCGGCAGCAATCAAATCGTCGATCGGCCCGAGGGCTTCGTTGATCGCAAACCCCCGCTGCTCCTCATCCTGCCGCACGCGGGACTCAACCATTCCAGAGCGCAGATCTTCGACTTTCTGGTTTCCAGGATCGAGGCCCAAGGCTTCCTCGAGGCGCCTTATGGCGTCGTCGATATCCGTTTCAGGATCTTCGGCAATCGCGACCAGACGCTCGACCTCTTTGCGGAGCATCGCTGCATCGAGCCGATCCTTGAGGTCCAATAAAGACTCGTCGTTGCCGTACAACCGAATGGCAAGGCCGAGCTCGCGTTCGGCTCGTTCGAGACTACCGGCTTGCAGGCGAGCCGAGATGCTCTTCGCGGCCCCCTCGATGTCCTGCGCCCGGCGATGGGCCTGTGCGCCCTCGCGGATCTCGCGGGCCAGATCCTCGACCTGGGGGCCGAACTCCGGGTAGTCGGCGATCATCTTCTCGGCAGTGGCGACGTGCTTGGAGGCAGCCTTAAAATCGTTCGCAGCCGCCGAGCTTCGTACCTGGTCGATTCGGTCGCGGATCGACTTTTCAGCCGCTTCGCGGTCAGCCAGATTCTTCCCGACGCGAGCCTTCAGGGCCTGGGCGAGCTCGAACTCTCCGATGTCTGAGACTGCGCCATCTATCGCCCTGTAAGCCGACTCCAGCCTACCGGCAAGAACCAGGCGCTCGACGCTGAGACTTGCGTCGTCGATAGCCTGCTGTCGCTGCTCCGCTTCTTGTTGAAGCCGCAACCCCTCTCGCGCCGCGGCCAGATTGTCAGCCAGACCTTGATTATCGGGAGCAATGCTGAGGGCCTTTTCGAACCGGTCAATGGCGGTGCCGAAGACCCGATCACGGAGAAGACCCTCGCCTTCCTCACGCAGGGCGTCCACCTGCCGGCGTCGGAGGAGTTCCCGAAGCTCGGCGATAGTCTGTTCGACGTCATCGAATACGGCATCGTCGCCGTACAGCTTTCGAGACAAGGACAACGCTCTCGCCGCCTCGCCAGGACGTTCGTTCTCGATATGGACCCTGATAGCGCCGACGGTCTTTTCGATCTCAGCGATCCGCCGCTGGGCCTCCTGATGCCTGACAAGGCCGGCCTCGGCCTCTCCGAGGATCGTGGCGGCCTCTTCGTGCCCGGGTTCGAGCATGAGCGCCTCCCGGGCCATCGGCGCGGCGTCCTCCCACCCTTCGGCGGTAATCAGCTCCCGCGCGGCCTCGATGATGGCCGCAACGTGCTCCTGCCTATCCTGCCGCGCCTCCCGCGCCTCGGCAAGCGTTTCCTCCAGCTCGGTCAAGGAGGGATCTCTACCGAGCTGGTTCACCGCCGCATCGAGGCGGTCAGCGGCGCGGTCGAAGTTCTCGTCTTCGATCAACGTCAGAATCTCTGCGGCCGCAGCTTCGCGCCGCGCCTTGAGCCTGGTATCGACGGCCTTGAGCATACGCTCCAGCTTGGCAACCTCTGGGTGATCAGGGGCCAGGGTTTTCGCCGCCTCGAGCTGGAGCCTGGCTTCGTCCCCGTGATTGCCTTCGACCAGCTTCTCAGCGCCCAGGAGAAGGGCCCGCACCTGCTGATCAACGGCGGCCGTCGCGCCCGGTTCCTTGGCCTGAGAAATCGGCTCTGTCGCCACGGTGTGGCGACCTCCGACGTGTTCGCCATTGGCCTCGACGACCGTCGGCGCGATGTGTGCGGGCGTTGTTTCGACTCCGAAGTTGCGGTCGAGGTGGCTCTGCGTGCTGCCGGGCTTCATGACCGGGATCTTGGTCGTCGGCAGCGTGGGTACCTCGAAGATTCGATGGATGTCCTCTTCGGTGACAGGGTATTCTTCGCGCACCTTCGCAATCTGCGTACGAAAGATCCGTGAGTCGGAATGACGTTTGTCGGGGTCCTTTTCGAGGGCCCGCAATACAATGGTGCGAAGTTCCTCGGGAACCCGTCCACCGGGGTCCGTCTCATCGAAGCTCTTGGGCGCTTTCATCAGATGGCCCGTGATCAGGGACGACAGGTTGGAACCCTTGATCGGATAGGCGCCGGTGAGCGTTTCGTACATCACGATACCGAACGAGTACAGATCGCTGCGCGGCCCAACCTCGACGCCGTCCTCGGCACGGAACTGCTCGGGGGCGGAGTACCGTATCTTGCCGAGAAAGGTCCCTGTTGCCGTGAGATGCTCATCAGCCGCCTGGACCTTGGCAATCCCAAGATCGATCAGCTTGACCAGCAACTGGCCCTCGTCGTCCCTCGAAATCAGGAGATTGTCAGGCGAGATGTCGCGGTGAATGATGTCCTTGCGATGGAGGTAACCGATCACGCTCAGGCTCTGATGGGCGATCTCGAGAGCAACGCTGATCGGTACCGCGCTGACGGTCTTGGTGAGGTAGTGGAGGTCCATGCCATCGATGAACTCCATGACCAGATAGAATGCGCCGTCTTCCCCCATCGTGAAGTCGTAGATCTGGGCTATGTTCGGGTGGCGGAGGCGAATGGCGATCTTCGCCTCCCTGACGAATCGCGCCCGCAACAGTTCGTCCTCGGCGATGTGGGGCCGCATCACCTTGATCACCCTCACCTCATTGAGCAACCGGTGACAGACCTTATAGACCGCACCCATGCCGCCCTCGCTCATCTTTTCGAGGATCTCGTACTTTCCCTCGAGAGCTTGCAGCGGTATAGCTTCAGACACTGAGCGTCCTCCATGCGCGAAAAGGTGCGCGGCGCGCCGGCCTCGCGGCGGGCCGTGAAAAACAGCATTGTCTCACCGACATGGTCGGCACCTGACGATGTGTGCCTGTGATACGGGGAGAAGTCCTCAGAAGTCGGTTCATTTGGGACAAACTTATGAATGCTTGACGCGTATGTCAAATCCCAAGGTCGCGAAGCCGTAATCGAACTCGACATTTTCGGAAGGCGTACAATGAATATGCTCGGCTGTGCTCGCCAGGATCTGTATTGATGACAAGGGAGTCAGGCTATGTGGTACCCGCATTGAACAATCCTTCAGAACCACGAAACGACACCCCCTTCGAAGTCCCCGATGGGGCCGGTCCTCAGACTGAAGCCTCGGCCTGGAGAGAACGGGCTCCAGCCTTGAACAGCTTCTGCGGCGAGTTCAGGGATGCCAACATCGAGCTCGCTTTCCAGGACACGGTGGCCAATAATAGGATCCAACAATTACGCATCATCGGGGTGCCAGCCGCGATTTTCTTCATTCTCGGTACGTTGGTGGATGTCGTGGTCATCGGTATGGACCCGGTCATGGCCGGAGTCATCGTCGTCTCCCGCTTCAGCGTCGCAGCCGTGATACTCGCGGCTGTGGTCATGGCGGACCGAAAGAGCCTGAGCGGTCATGCTCTGGATCGCCTCATCGCCGTACCAATGGTTTTGGTGTCATTGGTGACCTGCCTCATCATCTGGGCCATCCGCGGAGAGCTGCTCCTTCATGCGCTCACGGCCCTCGTTTTGATTCTGATCTTCTACCTGTTCGTGCCCGTTCGTCTCGCCGTGTCACTCCAGGTCAGCCTCGCCTTCAGCGCCGGGTTCGTGGCGATGGCTACCCTTTTTCTTAACCTTCGCCCCGAGGAGTTCATCCAGGTCGTCCTCTACGTCACACTTGCCAACGTGCTCGGCGCCTTCGTGAGTCGAGAACGCCACACCGCAGCTCGACACGAGTACGCCACAAGACAGGCAGAAATCGAGGCCACCGAGGAGCTCCGCTCCGAGGTCGCGTCACGGACCGCGGCGGAACGAGCTCTCGGCGAGAGCGAAGCTCGTTTCCGAAGCCTCGTCGAGCTGTCCCCGGATTCGATTCTGGTCCATCGCCAAGGGAAAATCCTCTACGTCAACCCACGTGGTCTCGACCTGGTCGGCAGTGACTCGATTGCCGAGCTCTCTGGTATTTCGGTCTACGATTTTCTTCTGCCGTCTTTCCGGGAGATCGCGTTGGAGCGCACAAAGAAAATGGAGGAGCGGGGTGAACCGGTTGCTGCGGCAGAATTCATCTTTCGAAGCCCCAACGGCCGGGAGATCCCCTGCGAGGTCGTATCGGGCCCGATCGTCTTCGAAGGCGAGCCCGCGATTCAAAGTGTGGTCAGAGACATCACGGAGCGCCGCCGAATGCGCGAGGAGCTGACCCGCTTGGCGACCACCGACCCCCTCACCGGGATCTACAACAGGCGGCGTTTTTTCGAAAAGCTCGAAAAGGAGTGGTCTCGCGCCCGCCGCCACGCGCACCCCCTCACAGTTATGATGTTCGATCTCGATTTCTTCAAGCAGGTCAACGACACCCATGGCCACGCCGTTGGGGACACCGTTCTCGTGGCCCTGGTCGACGCTGCCGCGAAGCTCCTGCGCGGAGAGGACGTCTTCGCCCGCCTCGGAGGCGAGGAGTTCGCGATCCTACTGCCCGAGATCGCGCTCGAAGGGACAACGGCTGTCGCCGAACGAATGCGCAGACATCTTGCAGAGGTCGACGTCACGGCCCCCGATGGACCGATCCGCTGCACCGTGAGCATCGGTGTAGCGCAAGGGCGGCTCGCTCAGGAGAGCCCTGATGCGGCACTCAAGAGAGCGGATGACGCGCTGTACAGGGCCAAAGAAACTGGGCGAAACAGGGTCTGCGTGGCGTAGTTTGTCAGCTGTCAGCTCAGCCTCTTGCAAAAACCACAGACCCTTGGGTGCAATCTAACCATGCCGATCGCGGGCGGGGACGCCCGCGCCACAATTGTTTCAGTTTTTTGTAGCGCGGGCGTCCCCGCCCGCGATCTCGCGCCCTTTTTGCAG
>CAZCEX010000091.1:0-11633 GCA_964497785.1 uncultured Thermoanaerobaculia bacterium
CGGCTTCGTACTCGAGCAGCTTGCCGACGTCAGCGAGGATGGCCCCGGCAATGACGGTGTCGAGGTCGATCGGCAACGCATCGCCGCAGAACTCGAGAGTCTTCCGGGCGGCGTCCCTTGAAACGTGCACGACGAGCCGCTTGTGAGCCATGAAGGTCACAGGACAGTCCGGGACCAACAGGGTGAAAGGAATTCGTTCCAGGTCGCACGGCTGCAGGGGCGACAGCTCGAAGGCCCGCACCCAACAATCCGTCGTTCTCTGCCTCAGGTCAGGGTCTGCGATCCACTGCAGCTCCGGCCAGATCCTCTCGACTTCGTCTCGCAACATGAATCCTCCTTTTCGGGTCAGTTCGCTACCGGCTGACGAGAAAACGAGTCGGTAGCCGGCGCCTCGGTCTTCTCTTCCAACTCGACCTCGACCTCAGCAAAGGTCTCGGGGTAGGCCGGCGCCGGTCCGCACTCGATCGGTACGGCGCCACCGACCTGGCCCATGAGATCGAGTAACCACTCCTGCTCGGCGATCCGCCAGGTCCGCAGCGCCCCTCCCGCACCGGGCGCGGCGACACAGAAAGCAACCGGACCTTTGTCGCGGGACTCGAAGTAGCCCGCCAGAACCGCGACTCCACCATCGGTAGTACTCAAGGTCCCCGTCTTGATGACCGCTGTACGCTCCGAGGCGCCGGCGGCCAGACGCGGAAACATGCGCGGGGTTGGCCCAGGGTCGCATCCGGGAACGGGGAGCACTTCCTCGAGCACGAACCGCAGACGAATGCCGAGGTCGCGAAGCGCCCAGAGGAGGCGAACGACCTGCCGCGCCGTCATGCGGTTCACCCTCTCCCCGGATGCTGTGGTCACCTGCACCTCACCCTTCAACCCGGTCGACAGAGCCCGCACATACGACTGCACTGCGCCTGCGCCGCCAAGCGGCTCGGCAATTCGGATGATGTCGTTGTTGGAATAGGTATTCAACCTCTTGAGGGTGACGACGAGGGGGTTCGAGCGGTGCGTCACCAGTGAGTGAGCGACCGAGCCGGCCCCACTCACAACCCCGGCCGCACCGGCGATGGTCACCACAGGCGGATCGTCAACGGGCCAGGCGTTTCGACCTGCCGCTTCCTGCCAGCTTGCCTTGAGGGTGTGCGTCCAAAGATCAGGGGCGAGCGCACGGCGAAGCCGGTCTCCCATGACCCTGGCGCGCTGCCCGGGATCGCTCTCCCAACCCTCCACGCCATGGTCCCAGCCCATCCAAAACGGGTTGACCACGACCAGGTCGCCGGAGAATGAGCGCACTCCTACCAGATTGAGCTCTCTCGCGATCAGCCAGGCGTTCTCAGGATGAAAGTCCGGGTCGCCGCCGCCGACGACGACCAGATCTCCGTGCATGACGCCTTTCTCGACTTCGCAGGGACCACGGCACTCGAAACGTGTCACATACCGTTTCTCCGTACCGAGGTGCTCCACGGCGAGCAGGGTAGTCGCTACTTTGATCACCGATGCCGGATTGAAGAGTGTATCTTCACCCGACGACCACAAGCCTTCGTTCGAATGCTGTGCCTCGGCGTGAAAGAGGAGCCCTTCACTTGCCGGTACTGGGCCACAGAAAAACAGCAGCACCATGGTCGCTGCAAAGCGCCGCAGGGCGTTACTCACATCCCGCCTCCGAGCAACCGGTCGGTGAGGGCCGATCGCAGAACGTCGCCTGGATCGAGGGCCGACTTGTGCGCCAGAAGCCGATCGTGCCGACCATCTTTCAGCGTCGCCTGAAAAACCTCGGGCTCGAGAGCAAGATCCTTCGCCGGGTAGAATCGGCCGCCTGCCTCGACGACCGGCGTCGCCATCTCGCCGACCAACCGAAACAGATCGTCTCGACCCCGCTGCGAGACCGGGAAGTCCAGAGCCAAGGAGAACCCGTCGATGCCGTGCCCCATGAGGCTGTTGTCTGGGCGATGCCTCTTGAGGACACCGAGGTAGGACGGGCGCCCGGCACGATGGCACATCTCGAGCTGTGAACGAAAGACGTCCTCCGCCGCTGACGCCGGCACGAAGCTCTGGTGCTGGATGAGGCCTCCCGGTTGATAGATCTTTTTCCAATTGGGCACATAATCGAGAAGAAAAGAAAACTCTGCAAGGGTCTGTCGATAAAGCGCCCCTTCGCCCAAACTGGATCCGGAGCGAAACTTGGCCCTGTTGATCCACCGCATACCCGTGCGATTTGTCAGGGGTTTGAGAAACCGCCACATGCTGGATTTGGGCATGATCCCGAAGAAGTCTTCGGGAAGATCTTGGTTCCGAGGGTCCAATGAGCGCGCTGGATACGGATCCTCTCCAGCCTCGAGGTGACGGGCAAAGTGCAAGAGGCCGCGGCCGAGGCTCTTGCCTTTGGCAAAAGCGTCGATCCACCCAACGATGTACTCCCAGTCGGCCTTTGCATCATCGATCGCTCTCAGCATCCCCTCAAGGTTCCGGGCTGAGACCGCCCTGACCTCGAGAAACCCCGATTCGACCTTTTTCATGCGCAGCTTGGCCCGCGTGATGATGCCCAGAAACCCGAATGAGCCAACCACGGCGTTGAAGAGGTTTTTGTCCTCGTCGGCGCGAATGGTTCGCAGACCGCCGTCCGGGGTCACCAGGTCGATCTCGAGGCAGTGCTCGCAGATGGGACCACGAGCCCAGTTGTTCTTGCCGTGGGTGTTCATCGCCAGACACCCGCCGATGGTCGGTTCCATGGTGCCCGTAACGACCGGCGGCCACCATCCGTCACCAAGCACGTATCGCCACAGTCGCCTCAAGGTAACACCGGGTTCTACCTCGATCTCTCCCTTTTCCGGGTCCCAGCCGAGAACCCGATCCATCCGCGTCAGATCGAGCACCCCGCTTTCGGCCCGGAAAGCAGCATCCCCGTAGCTACAGCCGGAGCCGCGCGGGGTGATGGAAAGACCCGCAGCCCGAGCTTGCTCGAAAATACGAAACACATCGGCGAGCGTCGAGGGGCGAAAGACGTAGCCAGCGGCACCGGCACTGTCCCCCCAACCGCTCACCCACTCGAGTCGCTCTGCCGGCAGCATCGAACGGTCACACCTTCAGCCGACGGAACAGGAAGGAAGGGATCGACCGGATAACCCACATGAGTGTCCGCCAACGGGCCGGAACATAAGCCGAAACGACACCTCGCTCTGCCTTGCGGACGATAATCTGCGCTGCCCTATCAGCCGAGATGAGCCAGAAGAGCCGCGGCAGGCCCCGCGTCATCGCGGTGTCGACGAATCCCGGCTTGATCGTCACGACCTTGACGCCGTGGCGTGCAACCCTATTGCGCAAACCCTCGAGGTAGGTGGCGAGGCCGGCTTTGCTCGCGTTGTAGACCGGATCGGCGTGTCGCCCGCGATCTCCTGCAACTGAGCCGATGCCAACGATGGTCCCCTGTTTGAGGAGACCGAAACGCTCGGCAACCGGGTTCAACCAGGCCACGGCGCCTTCGAGATTGACCCTGAGTGTGTGCAGATCGAGATCGGTCAAGAATGCCGATGGGTCTCTCCGGTGGGAAACGCCGGCCGCATAGATCACAAGGTCCAGGCCGCCGAGTGTGCGCGCCACCTCCTGCAAGAGTTCCGGCGCCTCGTCGGTTCGCTCCACATCGTGCACGAAAGGCAAGACGGCGCCAGCACCGTCTCCAGCCTCACTGGCCAAGCGCGCGAGCTCCTCTTCGCGGCGCGCAATCGCCGCAACCTGACATCCCTGTGCCGCCAGGACACGGACCAGAGCCTCGCCGATACCCGACGAAGCGCCGACGACTATGGCGTATTTGAATTTCCGTTTCACTGCGCCTCCCCTGCATCCGCTCCCAGCGCCACCTTGAATTGCAGCACAGCCAACTCCTCTTCGACGCGAGTCTCGTACTCGTCGCCGCCCACAGTTTGCTTGAGCCGCTCGGAGACCGGCAAGACCATTGGCGCCCCGCGCCACTCGAAGGCACTCCCCGAGGCGTCCGCCAACTTGCCCTCCATCACCAGTCGACTCGCCTCTGCGAGCGGCCTGTCCCCGAGAGCGCGCTGCACAGCCCTGAACCGCGCTGCGTCTTCCGGATGCATAAAAAAAACCAGTCGCTGACTCTGAGCCATCACGTGGTAGCTCGAAGGAACGTAGCCGACACCGTCGAGCTCGAGAATCTCGCACAACATCACGAGGAAACCGAAGATATCCTTGAGCAGACCGAGTCCGGGGTATTTCTGTCCGGGCAGCGGACGCCTGAACGGTCCGAACTCGGCCGTCGGGTTCTGCAGAAGGAGCCACTCGACTGTCAACATCTCGTAACCCGGCACGAACCGCCGATTACGATCCACCCGGAGCTCCATCAGGAGATCGGCGCGATCCGGTCCCGACCAGATTCGTAATGTATCTCCAAGAGCCTGCGCGAGATCCACCTCGAGAGTCGGGTGGGAGAACCGCGCCAGGCGGAGGCGATCAAAAATGCCGAATCTTTCGAGGGCCAACTCGAGCCCATGCTCCGAAAAATGACCGAGGAATCGAGTCCGGCGCGGCAGGCCGGGCATGATGCCCACGAGGTCGTCGGCGGTGAGGCGCCAGCTGAAATCGCCAGACTCGGCCGTCAGGCTGGCGGGATCGAGATCACCAGCGATACGGCGAAACCGGGACAAGGTCAACTCCTCGGTCGGCGGCGGAACGATCGTCCGGCCGGTCAACGCCGTCGCCAGGAATCGCGCCGAGTATGCCCAGGTCTGGTCACCATACCCGCCGCCGAGCACGACGACCATAGGCACCGGACGGCGGCGATTGCGAAAGAGATCGAAGACGAATCGATCACGACTCGCCATTCCTTCGGCGCTGAGACTCCAGGTGCCCAGAGCGTCGTCATCGGCCCCGTCGGTCCCGGCAAGGTAGAAGACCATTCCCGGATCGACCTCTTCGACTACCGGCGGCAGGCTTTTTAAGAGAGTTCCGAGGAATCGTTCGTCTTCGACCCCCTCCCCGAGCGCAATCGAGGTGGCGGCCGTCACATCGGTCTCGCCCCAGTGCTCGTTGTGGATCGAGTAGGTGTGGACCGTCGGGTCATGGGCGAAAACACTGCGGGTGCCGTTGCCGTCGTGCATGTCCAGGTCGACCACCATGATCGGTGCGCCAAAACCCCGAGCCCTGAGCCGGGCAATCGCTACGGCCACGTCATTGAAGACACAAAAGCCCATCCCGGAGTCACTATGGGCGTGGTGCAAACCACCTCCCAGGTTGACCACCACTCCATGCGACCGGCGTGCCAAGCGGGACGCCTGCAACGTCCCCCCAACCCACGCGCGCTGCATCGATACGAGGTCCTGGGCCGTTTCATCCGAAACCTCGACCCCGAAGATCCGCACAAGAGTCGCTGTGTCCTGAGTCGCATCGATGTACTCGGCGGTGTGAACACGAAGGAGGTTGCGCACCGACGCCGGATTCGGAATCACGATGTCGTCACTGTCAACGAGCCCTTCCTCTGACAAAAAAGCCAAGATTCGGTCGGCCCGGAGGACGTCCATCGGAACTCCGGAAACCGAGCAACGATAGCCCGAACCGTGCACAAACCGCACACCGTGGTTGGAGAAGGTCCTTTTGAGGCAGCGCCAGCGGCGCCGGGCCGAGCGGCTGAAGCTCACCCAGGCAGATGGCTGTGGCGCCCGGGGCAGGCCCACGGGTGACAGGGGCCCAGAGCCCGACTCAGAGCTGTTCAAGCACGTACCCCGCCGCTTCGAGCTGGCGAACCAACCCGGTCGGTCCGACAAGGTGGAGCGCTCCCACGACGACCAGGGCAGCGTCAGGTCCTTCGAGGAGCTGACGCACCTTCGGCAACCAGATGCCGTTGCGCTTGGTGACGAGCCGGTCAAACAGATCCGGTTCGTCCTCGAAGGCCTCCGTCAAGAGGGCAGCGAGAGCCGCCACATCACCTTCGCGCCAGGCCCTCGTGATCTCTTCGAGCTGCGGCACGACGGTCTCCAGGTCGCGCAAAGTGTAGCGAAGGAAAGACTCGCTCTCCACCGCCGACATGTCGGCGAACAGTGCAATCTGATAGGCGGCGCTCTCGAATGCCTCGATCTGTTTGTCGTCCGCTGCAGCACGCCGGGCAAAGTGCAGGTCCAGGCCGGCCTCTGTGGAGTAACCCGCCTTCATCAGCTCCAGGGTTGTCAAGGTCAGTGCCGCCATCCACGGCTTCATCGCCTCGAAGACACCATCTGAGAGACCGGTTGCCTCGAGGTGGTTTTTGAGGAGAGCACGCGTTGGCGGCGACAGAACCTCTTGCAGCCTCTGACCGGGTTTGAGGGCGCCGGCCGCGAAGAGCCGGCCGCCGATCGTCTCGACGTCCGAGAGGTCCACCTCGAATACGACGACGCTGGCGCCTTCGAACGCATTTTCGACAACCTCGGGGAGCGGATAAGCATCCTGGGGTAGCGCGTGGATCGAGCCGAGGAGGAAGACCTCCGTTCCCTGCGGCCCGACAGCCCGCCACAAGAAATGCGGCGTTGCTTCGTCGCCCGCCGCGTTCTCCGGCTCTCCGAGATCGCCATGACCCCAGCACACCCCACCTACTGTCACAGCCATCAGAATGAGCAACGTGGAAACCCGAGCCATGAACCCTCCTTCGACGAGTGTACCCGTGTTACAACGGATACGACGACGAAACGGAGCATCATCCTGTGTGTTCAACCCGAAACAAATCGGGGCGCGCGGTCCGCAGCGACAACCACCGCGAGCCGGCGACGACGAGGTGATCCAGCACGCTGATCCCCAACGTTTCACCGCCGTGAACCAACCGGCGCGTCAGCTCGAGGTCGTCCCGGCTCGGCTCGAGCCGTCCCGAAGGGTGGTTGTGGAATACGATGAGCCCCGAAGCATCATCGAGCAACGCTGTCCGAAAAACCTCGGCCGGCTCGACGGGCGCACTGCTTTTCGTACCCACCCACAGCTCGTGGTCATGCAGGAGCCGGTGGCCGGCATCCAGGCTGAGCATGCCGAACACCTCGTGTCGTTGCCCTCGCAGGTGGGCCACAAGGAAATCTCCAGCAACCTCCGGACGCTCGAGAAGCGCTACTCCGGGTACATCCGCCTTCGCCACCCTTCTCCCGAGCTCGAGCGCCGCGCACACGGCAGCCGCTTTCGCGGGCCCAATTCCGGGGCGGCGCTCGAGCTCGCGCGGACCCATGCGCGCTACGCCAACGAGCCCACCCATATCCGCAAGCAGCCCCTGCGCCTCGTTGACGACGCTTGACCCGGGACGTCCGACTCGCAGGAGAACCGCCAACAGCTCTGCTTCGGAAAGCCGGGCCGGGCCGTGTCGCCGCAATCGTTCGCGGGGTCTCTGTTCGGGTTCCATATCGTAGATCATCGCGCTCACCAGAACCCACCTCCGATCATGAGACCGAGCATACTTCCGACACAGCTGTGGTAAAAGGACCTGGGAGGATCGATGACCCAGAACAGGCTCCTGAACCTGACCCATATCACGCCCGCCGCCGTGGGCGACCGATCAAAAACTCAAGAAGGGGTGATCATCCTCTCTGTAATGATCCTCGTCTGCGCAGCCGCTTTGTTCGTATGTCCGCCCGTCGTAGCCGAAACTCCGAGCGAGCGCCAGGCCGGCGACGGCCAGCCGGATGACGGTCTTCTCCTCCAGCCAGCCGACGAAACACCAGGCGAAGCTCCGCTCGACCTTACGTTGGATCACGAGAGGCTCGGAATGCCAGTGGACCGGACCCTGGGAGACGGCGCGGTGACCCTGTACGCCGACTCTGCTCATATCATCATCCTGTGGGATGCCGATCCGTATGCTCCTCACGTCACGGCGCACTGGTCCCTTGAGGAGGCTTCAGGGGACCTTCTGCTGGCCTCGCGCGGGGGAGGATCGGTCATCCGCTACGTCGCCGACCCGACGATAGCCGGTTACCCGGTGATCGAGCTTCACCTGGGGCCAAACCAGGGAATTTCGGTTTTCGGTGGCTCGCTCTCCGTTGCGGCTACGGAGTCCAAATACGAAGTTCAGCACAATCCCAACGATCCTCCGGTATTGCCCCCGACGTCACATCTCGAACTCGAGGTCGATCACAGCGACCTGACCCTGACGAACATCCCATTCCTGAACGTGACTGGAGATGAGACCGACCTCTTCGCCAGTGGCGGAACCGGGCCGTGGACCATCAACCTTCGCGGCGGCAGAGCGGAACTGACCGGCCACCGAGGATCCGTAAACCTGATTGGGAACAACAACGAAGTCGTATTTGAGACCGTCGACGGCAGGGTCACCCTCGACCTCATCGAGTCGAGCGCTTTCATCAGAGGGGGAAGAGCGGCGGTCGAGGCGACGACGAACGGTGGATCGTTCGACTGCGAAGACACCGGCGGCACGCTCAACATCTCCGGCGCCTCGACCTCGGTGAACCTTCGCAGAGTCCGGGCCACCAACTTCACAGTGACCGGCGACGATTTGTACGTGACTGCGGAAGAAGGGCGGGGGGCTGCCAGACTGACCCTCAACCGAGGCGAGCTCTCCGCTTCCAATTGGACGTCACGAATCGATCTCACAGTCCGAGATGGAGCATCAGCCACAATCCGGGACCTGGACGGGGACTTCGCGTTTGCCGCTACCGATGGTGCATCAATCCGGGTTCACGGCGTCACAGGTCACGTCAGGGGAACGGCTCAGAGGGCAACCATCGAGGCATCCGCACTGAAGAGCATCGAGCTCAGTGCCGGGCAATCCGATGTCACAGTCGAAGATACCAAGAACCTGACGAAATTCGATCTCACGGACTCGACCGCCTACTTGAACCTCAATCGGCTGCGCGGCCAACGTACGATTATTCTCAACGGTTCATCCCGGGCTGACATCGAGCTCCACTACCCATGCCAGGTCAGAGCGGAAGGGCCCGGCGCCAGCAACGCCAGCCGCATTTCGGTTGACGGTTGCGAGCACCTCCTGCCCGGACAGAACTGGGCGAAGCCTCGAACTCAGCGCCGCGGTGAGAAACCTGAAGAGCCCATCCACCTGACCCTCCGGTTGGATCATCGTTCCGATGCGAGGGTCAAGGGATACTGAGCCAGAGATCTCAGCGGTTCACTCTGCAACCACATCCTCGATCTCGGGCGCATAGAGACGAATTCTTTCACCGACGAAATCGGAAAGGGTCGAGTGGGCCATCGGGCAGGTTCGGCAGGCGCCAGTGAGATCGAGCCTGACGGTGCCTTCTTCGATGGCGATGAGCCGTACATCGCCGCCATCGGCAACCAGTGCCGGACGGACCTCTGCGAGGGCGAACCTCACCCTCTCCTCGACCGTACCCGTAGGCCATCCCTTCGATTCCTGCTGGTGTTCCATGCCGTCACTCATGGCTTTACCAACGTCTGGGATTGCGTCTGTATTTCATTTTTTCTTTTTACCGAACTTTTTGCGCCCAGCGGCGTTATCCTGGACGACATGGGAACGAGCGATTTGGAGGCGACTGTGGAACGATGTCGAAGAGGGGATGAGGATGCGTGGTCGGCGCTGGTCAGCGCCACCCTGCGGCCCCTCTATCGGCTGTGCGTCAGCTATGCCCCTTCGGCTGCCGAAGCAGAGGAACTCACCCAGGAGATCTACTTCAAACTGTGGGAGAACCTCCATCACTACAACTCCGGGTCGAACTTCATGGCCTGGGCGTGGCGGGTCGCCAAGAACCTGCTCATCGACGCCCATCGAAGGAGCCGGCGAGAGCGCGAGGCGGCTTGGCTCGACCCGGAGGTCATCGACCGCCTTCCGGGCGCCGAGAACCCCCACAGTGACACCGAGAGAAGGCAGCGCCTCAAGCTCATCGCGAGCGGTCTCCGCACCCTGGACTCCGATCTGGCTCAGATGGTTCTCATGCGAGATTTTGCGGGCATGAGCTATCAAGAAATGGCCGAGGCCCTGGAAATACCACTCGGTACGGTGAAGAGCCGCCTCAATCGGGCACGGCTCGAGCTCACCACCGCTGTCAGACGACGCACACAGATCCGTGCAGTCCCCGCTGGACCAGTCCCGGCCGGAGGTGGGTTGTGACAACCTGCACCCAGGCCCGTGACCTTTTCAGTCTTCACCTCGAGGGAGATCTCGACAACGACCGCGTGCTGTGGCTCGAGGGCCATCTCGAGCAGTGCGACGAGTGCCGCACCTTGCTCCGAGATTTTGCAGACCTGTTCGACGCGGCCGGACCCATGACCCACCTGGACCCACCAGATCATCTCGCTGAGGAGCTCTCGAGTTCCCCCTGCCGGCGCTGGCTCGGCCTGCTCTATTCGGCGGTTGACAGGGAGATTTCCGAAGCCAATCTCGACCGCTTGTTCCGTCACCTCGAATCATGCGAAGACTGCCGACGCGCCTGGGCTGACCTGTCGCTGATCCACCAAGTCAGCGACGTTATCGAGCCACCCCAACACCTGAGGGCCCGCTGTATACGGCCGCGACGGCAGGCGACGACGCGGTCAATCCTCGGGCGTCGCACCGCCACCGCGGCGGCATATGCCCTCGCAATCCTCGCCTCGCTCGTCCTCGGAAACCCGGTCAGTCTGGCACGCCACGATGCCGCGGAAACGGTGCAGAAGGTAAGCCAGGCCGTCGGCGCAGATCTCGGCGGGGTCGCTCGAACGAGCCGCGGTGAGGCGCGGGTCATGCTGTGGCGGGCCGTGACCTTGGGCCGGCGAGCCGCTGATGCATTCAATACGACCTGGAGTCGAATCACCGGCGGGCCAGAATCCGGCGACGATGCCGAGGGGCAGGACGAACCGACCGCCCAGGGTCACCCGGGCTCAAGCGGGCCCTCTCCGGCTGCTTCCGGCCAAAGCTCCACCGCCGGGTTTTTTAGAGAACAGACAACAGGTTGGCAGCTCGCCCTCCCTCCAGGAGCATTGGCTGCCGACGAGGAGAAGAGATCATGACCGACGACTACACTCCTGTGAAACCACCCGCACCACCCTCTCCCGATTCAGTCGAGGTCCCCCGTCCGCCGGCGCCGAGCCCACCAGTGCCTCCGGATCCCGACCAGATCCAGCCTTCCTGGGAGGCCGAGCAGGAGAACATCGATCTGCGGCTGAAGTCTCCGGTCGCCGCAACCATTCTGGCGACGATCCCCTTCGGCCTGGGTCACCTCTACCTCGGCCAGTACTCCCGCGCCCTGGCGCTCTTCGCTGCGTTCTGGGTGCCAATGATCGTCCTGCAGCTCCCGCTCGTCGCCGTGTTTTTCTACTTCTTCGCCATTTTTGACGCCTACCGGCAGGCCCAACTCATCAACCTCGCCGCCGAGGAGGGCCTGGAACCGCCGGCGAGCGCCTTTTACGGGGGCATTACAGCGGGCGTCTTCCTGATCGTCCTGGGGGCGGTCCTCCTGCTCCGCAACTGGATCGATTTCTGGGCCATTCGAGAGTTCCTCCGCGACTGGTGGCCGGCGTTCCTGGTAGCCGTCGGCGTCTGGTTCGTCTTCGGAGCACTCAAAGAGCGAGCCGACGCAAAACGAGAGGCCGAGGCTTTCGATATCGAGTGATCCGTCCGAAATCGCCTCATCTGGCCTACTCCTTTTCAGCCTGACCAAACAGCTTGGCATGGTAGACTTCGCCGCGTTTATGCGGCTTGTTTCCGGGGAGGT
>CAZCEX010000092.1:0-11601 GCA_964497785.1 uncultured Thermoanaerobaculia bacterium
CATAAGTCAAGCCGGCCCTTGTGGAGGCCTCTGAGGCTCATCGGACGACCGCGGACGGGGACGCCCGCGCCACAATTCCTCGCCCCGTTGTAGCGCGGGCGTCCCCGCCCGCGATCTGTCGTTCTTGTAGCGCGGGCGTCCCCGCCCGCGACCATCATGACGGGCTGCAAGAGCCCTTTCTCGAGCTACAAGCTTTTCAGCTTGTTGAGGATGTCCTGCTTGACGTCATCGATGCCCTGGGTGCCGTCGACGGCGATGTAGTTGACGCCGGCGTCGGCCTTGCTGTAGTACGAAACAAGCACCTCGGTCTGATCGTGGTAGGTCTTCAGCCTGTTTCGCACGACATCTTCTTGATCGTCGTCCCTCTGCACGAGGGGCTCACCCGTGACATCGTCCTTGCCCTCCACCTTGGGCGGGTTGAAGACAACGTGGTAGGTACGACCCGAAGCGAGGTGGGCCCGGCGGCCCGACATGCGCTTCACGATCTCGTCATCCGGCACCTCGATCTCGACGACGGCGTCGATCTCCACCCCGGCCTCGTCCATTGCCTCGGCCTGCGCGAGGGTGCGTGGGAAGCCGTCGAAAAGGAAACCCGACCCACAGTCGTCCTGCGTGATGCGCTCCTTGACCAGACCGATGATGATGTCATCGGAGACGAGCCCGCCGGAGTCCATGACCTCTTTTGCCTGGAGTCCCAGCTCCGTTCCGGCCTTCACCGCTGCGCGCAGCATGTCGCCGGTCGAGATCTGCGGAACACCGAATTGTTTGCATACGAACGTCGCTTGGGTTCCTTTGCCCGCACCGGGGGGACCGAGAAGAATCAGTCTCATTCTTGCCTCCTATTCAGAGACCAGCTTGGTGGCTGGACCGTCGAGTGCAATCTATCACACGACGGCGCCGCCGAGGCGACGAATCAGCATCGTGAACTCGTCGAGATCGGGAAGCGGGTCGCCATCGCAGTCACCGACGAATATCCCGCCAACCTCCGCACCCATGCCGAGCGGGATGACGGTGGTCGTCCGCGGCAGCGCGCGGATACCCAGAGACCGCGCCAGTTGAATGGCGCCTGCACCTGTGGCCTCGATGCTGCCAAGAGCCTCGCGGGTTCGGATCACCCGTTCCAACAGGCCGACGCCGCGCGGTAGGGCGCCGCTGCCCTTCTCGAGCGGGTAACCATAACCAGCCCGACATCGAAAGACCGTTTCTTTGACCGAGAAAACGGCCCCTCGGTTGAGTTGCGTTGACGCCAGTTGCAGGAGACTGCCAAGGATCTCCTCGGCCTCAACCCCGTGCAGAAGGGTGTCGACAAGGTCGGCGACCGCGCCAGAAGGGTCAACCCCAGAAACGGGCAGCCGTCCCTGTCGCAGCAACCGGTCAACCACCGTCGTCAAGGCTGCGGTGGATCGCTGACCTGCTTCACCTCCCTCCACCTGGATAGTCGGCAGCAGGAAGGCAATTCCAGCGTCCACCAGACGGCCCGTCCAGACCGGGTCACCGAGCGGACCGGACCAGACGACCGGCACACCAGCCGAGGAGAACTTCGTCACCAGGTCAATCCAATCCTCTTCGCTCCCGACCCTCGTAATCGAGAGCTGGTGCTGGATGACGAGGAGGTCGAGCCCGGCCGGTTCGACGCCACGCGGATGACCAGACAACCGGACCTGCCATCCTCGGTGCCGCCAGTCGCGATCGAGACGCCCGCGCCAAGGGCGAGGATCTGCAGCCACAACCCCGACCTGGGCAAAAAGCAACTCCTCGGGGGCACTCGCCTCGAGATCGACCAGCATGTCGTCGAGTGGGTTCTCGACCGTCTGCGTAGGAAGGACATGGATGGCCGGCCGCCCGGTCGCCGTCGACATCTCGAGCACCTCGCCGGCGATCAACGCGTCGACGTCCATCTCCGAGGCGAAGGTCGATCTGTGCGCACTCGCTGCCGACCGCGCTGCTGTGAGGAACTCGGCAGCATCGAGCGTCACATCCCCGTTGGCCAATTCGATCGCGCCCGGCGAGAAACGGTAGCTCCCTTCAACCCATCGAAAGACCGTTCCGATCGTTCGAAGATCATCTCCTGGGGTGGCACGGATTCCGCCCCTCACAACCTCGAGTCGAATCGAACCTGCGTCGCAGACGATCTCGAGCACTCCGCTCGCTCCGGTCGCGGCCACCAGCTGAAGCAGGGCCGGAGGCGCCAGATCTTCAAGATTTCCAGACAGCACACGAGCCATCAATCACCCCCAGACGGTTCGCCGGGCATTTCTCTTGGTCTACGGACGCCCCTTTCGGTCCAGATCGAATATGACGCTGTGGCTCACCGAGGCACCCAGCTCGAGCCATTGGCGCGCCACGATGCGTCCACCGGCAACGATCTCTACGATCCAGCTCCCGGGCAACAGGCGCGAGAACCTTCCTTCGGGATCGAGCACGGTTCTGCGTTCCTCCCCGCCGCCGTCCCGGAGCACTGCAACTATTGACTGCTGCCCGCCTCCGACGACCCGACACACAAGCTCAGCACCTCGATCCGGCCTGATCGGGCCCTTGTCGAGGACAGGCAGGACAGCGGTTCCTGCCGGCTTGTTGACGATCTCCACGACCGGCAACGAGATGACGGTGTCGGAAAAAACCAGATGCCGCGGCGTCACCACCCAGTAACCAGCCGCGGGGTCGGTCGGCACCCAGCCTGCCCCGGGGAGAAAACACTCAACCCACCGGTGTGGTATCGCTCTGTCGTCGGTCACCAGCAGCCCGCTGACGGTCCGTGCCTCGAGACCCGCCCTCATCAACAGGGCGGCGGTTGCGTTGGCAACACCGGAACAGCGGCCACGGCGACGTCGGAGAACCGACGCCGCGTCCTGAAGCTCGACATCCCCGGAGTCGATGACCAATCGCCGCTTGACCCAACGCAAGACCTCGGTCGCCGTGGCATAAGGATCCAGGCCTGGCTTCAGGCGAGAGCGCAGGCTCGCCGGGAGATCGAAGTCCGAAGGGGCGGACAAACGCCAGGCGTCCGTCGTCTCAGACCGACGGCCATTCGAGTCGATCGAGAGTGTCGGCACCGAGACGTGCACGAGATACGTACCGTCGTCCATCTCAGTCACAGACTGCGCATACCCGTTGACGACATGGTCGACGGCGATCTGGGCCCCCGTCATGCGGTAGACGGCCTCTCCTGCAAAGGCCAGGTTGCCAGCCATCGCGAGGCAGACACCGGCCAGTACTTTCATGCGCCTTTCCGGTCTCTCTTGACGAACCCGTCCAAAACCCCGTTCACGAAACGCGCACTCTCTTCCGCACCGAACCTCTTGGCGATTTCGATGGCCTCGTCGATGACCACAGCGGGTGGCGTGCCACCGTGAAACATGAGCTCATACAGAGCCAGACGGAGAATGTTGCGATCGACGGCTGCAAGGCGATCGAGACGCCAGTGAGCGGTCTGTTCTTCGAGCAACGCGTCAATCTCTTCAGCGTGCTCGAGGGTCCCGGAGGCAAGATCGCCGGCAAAAGTCTGCGTCGCCTCCGACGCGCTCTGCCAACTTTCGAAATGCTCTTGCATCTGTTCGAGAGGAGCCCCGGTCAGCTCATGTTGGTACAAGAGCTGAAGGGCCAACTCGCGAGCCTGACGACGACTACCCATTCACTCTGCCTCCCCCACCGGTCCCCGATGATCACAGGGACCGAACCAGCGTACACGCCGATGCCTGTCAAACCCCATCATACCCTTCGGGAGGCCCATTGTACCGTGAGAAGCTGCCGCCACCGGATCACCTGTTGACCCTAGCCTGCACTTCTCACCAATGTTCGAGGCGAAGGGTGGGAGGCGCCGTGCTGGCCGGCGATCTCGCAAGATGAGCGAGCGCAGGCATACTTACGGTATGTAGGGACATCGCGCACCACCCAAAGGGTGGTCGGGCCCCCGGCCCCAGGCCACGAAGTGGCCAGCGTGGGCTTGAGCGAGCGAATCGAGAAAGCGCCGGCCAGTATGGTGCATCTCGCCCTGCAGCCGGAGATTGGTGAGAAATGCAGGTTTAGCTGGGATACCATGAGTATCCACCATGGGTATGCCAGCAATCTCCTCCGGCTTCTTGCGCAAGGTCTCGGACCTCGGCGGCGCCTTTCGACTTGCGGGACAGACTCTCACACGCATGGTGTCACCCCCATTCGACTGGCCGGAGCTGATGCGCCAATTCGACCGCATCGGCGTCGGATCTCTCAACCTCGCCGCCATCACAGCCCTGTTCACGGGCATGGTTCTCGCCATCCAGTCGGCCTACACCCTGTCGAAGTTCGGCGCCCGACTCTACATCGGCGAGATCGTCACCCTGTCTCTCGTGCGCGAGCTGGGCCCGGTCCTCACCGCACTCATGGTGGGTGGGCGGGTCGGGTCGGGGATCACGGCCGAAATCGGCTCGATGACCGTCACCGAACAGGTGGACGCACTGCGCTCAATGGCGGCCGACCCGATTCGTAAGCTCGTCGTCCCGAGAACCTGGGCCACCCTCCTCATGCTGCCCCTGCTGACCGTGCTCGCCGACGCCATGGGCATCATCGGCGGCCTCCTCATCGCCGTCTTTCAGGAGGGCCTCACCGCCGGCTTCTACTTCGCCCGCGTTTTCCGCACCCTCGAGTTCAACGACCTCTTCCTGGGCCTGACCAAACCCGCCGTGTTCGCCTTCATCATCGCCATCATCGGCTGCTACAACGGCTTGTCGACCCGGGGTGGCGCCGACGGCGTTGGCCGAGCAACAACCAATACGGTGTATGCAGCCTCGATCGCCATCCTGATCGCCGACTTTTTCTTCACCAAGCTCGTCATCGGCCTCCTGCCATGAACGAACCCATCATCTCGCTGCGCGGGGTCAGCAAGGCATTCGGCCCCAAACAGGTTCTGGCAGACGCATCTCTCGACGTCGAACGAGGTGAGTTAATCGCCATTCTCGGCGCTTCTGGCAGCGGAAAATCCGTCACCCTGAAGACGATCAACGGCCTCATTCCTACCGACGCCGGGGAGGTGGTCGTACTCGGCCACGAGGTCCACCTGCTCACGGAAAAGCAGCTCACTCCGCTGCGCAGGCGGGTATCCTATCTCTTCCAGGGCGGCGCTCTCTTCGACTCGATGACGGTCTTCGACAACGTCGCCTTCCCGATGAGGGAGCACCTCGGTCTCGAGCCCGACGCGCTGCGAGAACGCGTTTTGAACCTGCTCACGATGGTCGAGCTCCCCGACGCCGACCACCTCGCCCCGTCGGAGCTCTCCGGCGGCATGCGAAAAAGGGTGGCCGTGGCCAGAGCTCTCGCCCTCCAGCCCGAGATCATCCTCTACGATGAGCCGACAACCGGCCTCGATCCGGTGACCGGCGAAACCATCGCCCGACTCATCCTCGATCTCGACCGCCGTCTCGGTGTGACCTCAGTGGTCGTCACCCACGACATTCCCCTTGTCATTCGCGTCGCCGAACGTGTGGTCTTCCTCGAGCACGGCCGGTTCGTATTCTCGGGCACGGCAGCCGAAGCGCGAGATCACGGTCCCGACGCCGTGAGGAAGTTCTTTCAGGCAGGAGTTCTTCATGCGTGATGAAAGCAAACGCAACCTTCGCGTCGGACTATTGGCCATCACCGGGCTCGCCCTGGTGGCAGTGACAATCCTCATGGTGGGCAGCCGTAAGCAGCTGTTCATTCGCCACACCCGCTTCCATACGAGCTTCCAGAATGTCACCGGGCTCGAGACCGGCGGTCCGGTCAAGCTCAACGGCGTCACGGTCGGTTTCATCGAACGCATCGACCTCCCGGCCGACCCATCGGAAGAGCGCATTCGGGTGCGCTTCACGGTCGACGCCCGGTATATGGAGAGAATCAGGATCGACTCCGAAGCCTCGATTCGATCGATGGGCCTTCTCGGCGACCGCTATATCGAAATCACCAGCGGGTCCCACCAGGCGGACAGCATCCTCGAGGGAGGCCTCGTGCCGGGCACGGACCCAGCGGAGCTCTCGACTTTCGTCGCTACCGGTGAAGACCTGCTCGAGAACCTCATCGCAATCTCCGCCACGCTGCGCAACATCCTCACCCGGGTCGATGCCGGTGAAGGACTGCTCGGCGAGCTCACCCGCACTCCCCAGTCAGGCATTCACCTCAGCGAAAGCCTGACGGAAACCCTCTCTGCCCTGAGTTCGATCCTGAGCCGAGTCGATCGGGGCGAGGGTCTCATCGGACGTCTCGTGAGCGAATCAAGCGGATCCGGTGATCTCATCGACGAGCTGACGGCGACGAGCCGCTCCCTGCACCGCATTACGACCCAGTTCGCGATCGACATGGAAAGACACGACACCGCTTACGCTGCCCTCCTGCGAAGTCCCGAAGGCGGCGACCAGATCCACGAGGTCCTCGAGGCCCTCACCAACGCCGCCGGCGCAATTGCCGCCGTCGCCGACGAGATGGCCACCGGTCAAGGTACTCTGCCTCGCCTCATGCAGGACAAGGAGTTTGCCGATGACTTTCTAAACGACCTGCACGGCCTCGTCGAAAGCCTGCATTCGGCCGCCGACAAGCTCGACCGCGGCGACGGTACGATGGGCGCCTTCATCAACGACCCGCAGCTCTACATGGATCTCGAAGACGTGGTCCGCGGCGTCAAGGACTCCAAGGTCATATCCTGGTTTATCCGCAGCAAACGCGAGAAGGGCGAAAAGGTCCGACTCGACGACGAAGTTGCAGCTGATGAGACGGCGGCGCCGGATGCAGGTTGATCGTGCGAGGCGGGTCGGAGACGACACAGAACAATTGAACCGCGAAGACGCCAAGAACGCAAAGCCTCGGTCGCACGCCCTGAAGAACGTGCCTACGTCTATATCGCTGATTCTAAAAACGTAGGCGGTTGCTTCAGCGCCCGCGACCAAATCGAAATCCGAGCCAATCACGCGCCACCTGAGCGAAGGGGATAGGCATGATTTGATTGTCTTATGCCCTATCTTCGCGTGCTTCGCGCCTTTGCGGTTCAGATTCATGCCACCGCGGTGGGCACTATCCTGCTCTTTGGGGACACCGTTGTTACGAGCTAAGCCGTCGTTGAGTTCTGCGGACCGCTCTGAGAGTGCTCGAACCACACGTGGAACTCGTCAACCAGGGAGTCGTAACGTCGCTTGACCGCGGCATACATCCTTGCATTGTCGATCGCCAGCGAGCATTGCTCGCCGATCGCAGTCATTAACTGTTTCTCGTCGATTGAAAAGGCGTACGGATGGTGGGTGAAAAGGCCCAGGATGCCAACCGCCTCTCCGCGGCGCATTAAGGGAACGAGCAGGATCGACGAGACGCCTTCCTGAACCATTTCCTCCGGCCGCAGGACCCGCCTGTCGTGGCGCCCTTCGAAGATGCCGACACACTCGCCACCGAGAATCTGATCTACGACGTCGCGCGAAAAAAGGGCATGCAACCGCTCGACGAAGCCGGGTCTGAGCCCGTTCGACGCACATGTTTCGATCACACCAGACTTTTTGTCCGCCATCAAGATGGCGCAGCCTTTGGCGCGCAGGTCTTCACATACCACCTCGACGATGCTGTCGAGTACTTTCGGCAGATCGAGAGACGAACGGATCGACTCGGTGACGTGGCCGAGAATCTGATGGAACATCGAACCGATGATGGCACTCGTGCAAAACAGCGCGGCTACCCGGAAAAACTCCAGCTCGTCGTCGGTGAACACCCTCTGGTCGGATGTGAAAAGGCGCATGACGCCGATAACCTGCCCCCGGGTTTCGAGCGGCACGGTCAGGATCGAGACAACGCCTTCGGCAGCGCACGCGTCAGGGTACTGAACCCTAGGATCTTGCGCACAATCAGCGACCATGACCACCTCACCCGCCAACGCTTCCGCGGTGCTGAGCTCGGCATCGACCGGCCCTTTGCCGAGAAAACCATCGCTGAGCCCAACGGAGGCCGCGTGATCCAGGGTCCGCTGGTCCCTGCTCAAGAGACGGAAGTGACAGGCCTTGAGATCAAACTCCTCAACGAGCGTCCTGGCAGCCTCCTCCAACAAAAGTGCCGTTTCGATGCGAAGATTGAGCGCTTCACCGATGACCCGAAAAACGTTGCGACACTGGCGGCACTTGACCATGAACCCCTCCAAACAACCTCTCGTCCGAATAGACACGGCGCAGCCGATGGCCAAAAGCGCCACCATCTCCTCTCGACGATCACTGCCGACAACCCAAGCACACCGCTGAGCTGTCTTCGCACCACCGCCTCTGAGTCCGCGAACGCATGCTATGTCGAGGGTGACCTCTGCTCTTTAATATATGTCCAGCCATCCCTTTCGGCAATGAGATCGGGGCCGCGATATCCGGGTGAACCTCACCCACGGTATGATTTGCGCAACAGGAAGGGATCGATATGGACCAAACCTCCGGGATAGCCATCGTCTTCACACCCCTCGATTGGCTGTGGGTCGTTTTGCTCATCACCGCGATGATCGCGTGCGGCGTCATCTTCTATCGACTCGGAAAAAGGAGCGAGGCCGACTTCTTCCTCGCCGGGCGCGGTCTGCCGTGGTGGCTGCCGGCGACGTCGGTCTACGCCACCCATACCGCCACCGACACACCGATGTGGATCTGCGGCACGATCTACAAGTGGGGCATGCGCGGCATCTGGTTCCCCTTCTTCACCGCATGGACCGCCATCTCGGCCTTCGTCTCGACCCGTATCTTCCGCCGCAGTCTGGCGATGAGCCAGGCTGAGTGGCAGAACCTGCGTTACTCGGGGCTCGGGGCGGAGCTGCTGCGAGGCTGGCTGGCGGGCTGGCAGACCTTCATGAATATGTTCGTGCTGGCGTGGGTGTCGGCGGCGATGGGCAAGATCTGCACCTACCTCTTCGGCTGGCCGAACTGGATCGGGGTGATCGTCTTCACCTCGATCTGCGCGATCTACGTTCTGGTTGCGGGCTACTGGGGCGTCATCATGGCGGACTTCCAGCAAGGCGTCATCAGCTTCCTGGTCATCACAATCGTCTCGGTGTGGGGCATCTCGGTGGCCGGGGGCCCGGCAGGCATCGTCAGCAAGCTCGCCGAGACTGGTGACACTTGGAGAATGAACCCATTCCACTTCGACGGTTTCTGGGGCCTCGATCCCAATCTGTTCTATGCCGCCGACTTCTTCACCCTGCTCATCATGGCGACCCTCGGCGGCATCGGCATGGGCAACTTCATCGACTGGTACCCCGAAGCACAGCGCATCCAGTCAGCGCGTACCGTGCGCGACGCCAGCTACTCGATCTGGGCCGGCGGCTTCGTCACCCTGATCCGAAATAGTGTATGGGCGGTCGCCATCCTCGCATTTTTCGTGCTCTACCCGGGCATCGAGAGCGAAGCGCAGTACGAGATGGGCTGGTTCCGCCTCGGCTTCGAGCACCTTCCGGCGGGCATGATCGGCGTCTTCTTCGCCGGCATCATCGCCATCCACCTCTCGACCGTCTCGACCCACCTCAACCTCGGCGCGCTTTACGCCACTCGCGACCTCTACCATCACTACGTCAACCCCGAAGCTTCGGAAGAAAAGCTCGTCAAGGTCGGAAGGTTCAATACGCTGCTGCTCCTGCTCGGCTCATTCCTTCTCGGCCTGACGATGCAGTCGATCACCTCGTGGCTAATCTTCGCGCTCTGGCTGCAGGCGGCAGGCATCTGGATCCCCTCCATTCTCCAGGTCATCTGGTGGCGTTTCAACTCGTGGGCATACCTCTCGAGCTGGATCGCCAACCTCGTCATGAGCTGGCTGGTGGTGTGGGTGCTTCCCGAGCTCGGCATCCTGCCCGAGCTTCCGAACTGGCTCAACTTCTGGATGCTCGCCGGCCTCGTGTCGCTGGTCTACCTGCCGGTGACCTTCATGACCAGGGAGGATGACCGCGAGCACCTCATCAAGTACTACGTGCAGGCGCGGCCGCTCGGCTTCTGGGGGCCAATCCGAAACGAGGCCGAACGACGCGGCCTGCTGACGACAGAAGGAGATGCCGCATGAGTCTCTTCAAGAGAAGCTGGACGGGGGATGAGGCCGACCGCTGGACGAAGCACGACTTTTTTGCCTGCTTTTTCGGGGTCCTGGCTTTCTTCCTGGTCACGGTTGGGGTGGCCGGCTCAATGCTGCTGCAGGTGTGGGGCTTCGTTGCCCTCGGTCTGGCGATTGTATTCACCTGGCTGACCTTCAAAGTCATCGACCCGAAGCTGCGCGCTTTGTCTGAGGCCTTCGAGAAGAAGCAGGCCTCATTCCTCGAATCGATGGAACAGTCCAACCGATGGGAGCAGTGACATGGATTTGAGCCCAGCCGCCGGCAAGATCCTCGGCATGCTGATGGCCTACGCGGTCAGCTCCCTCGGCATGCTGCTCGCTTATATCAACTACCGGAAACGCATCATCAAGGCCGAAACGATCTTCACACCGGCGGCCCGGAACGTGATCATCGGCGTCATCACCGTCGCCGTGGTCGGCGCCATTCTGACGGCGACCGCGGCAACCAGTGGAGAGGAAGGCTTGGGCCGAGCCCTCGCGGACAACATCGTCGGCCTTGTCCTTCCGGCCTTTATCGTAATGGTATCGATCGGCTTGACGTGGATACTGTATCGCCACTTCGCCCAGCGAATGGAGGAATGATGGCAAACACTCGCCTTGAGCAGCAGATTGAATTCATCACGGAGATCGACAGACTCAAGACGGTACTGCGCCAGACGACGCTGCTCGACGGCTCTCGACGCGAGAACTCGGCCGAGCACTCGTGGCACGTCGCCCTCATGGCCTTCGTGCTCGCCGAGCACGCCGACGTCGAGGGTCTGGACATCTCCCGCATCGTACGCATGCTGCTCGTGCACGACATCGTCGAGGTCGATGCCGGCGACACCTTCTGCTACGACACCGAAGGCATGGCGGAGAAGGAGGAGAAGGAGCGTCTCGCCGCCGAACGAATCTTCGGCCTGCTCCCCGCCGAAATGGCCGACGACCTTCGCGGCCTGTGGCAGGAGTTCGAAGCCCGCGAGACCCCCGAGGCAAAGTTCGCGAATGCCCTCGATCGTTTTCAACCCGTCATGCACAACCTCAGGACCGAAGGCAACGCCTGGCGCTGGCACGAGGTGAAGAAAGAACAGGTCCTCGAACGAAACGCCGTCATCGGAGAGGCGTCGACGGCCCTGTGGGACTACGTCAAACCGATGATCGACGAGGCCGCCGAGCGCGGGTGGCTGCAGAAATGAGTGATCATCATTTCATTGCTTTTCATCCTGCCAAACCGGAGGTTTGGCAGGATGAAAAGCAATGACTGGAGGACCGATGGGTCCTGAGGGCCAGCACAGAAGCCTCTTCGGAATGAAAGCAGTCGCCGCACTCCTTCTACTCGTGGCAAGCATCGTGACCGCCGTAGCCGCTGGCCCGACAGAAGACGTTGACGTCTTCATCGGCACCGGCGGCCACGGCCACACCTTCCCAGGGGCGACCCTCCCGTTCGGCATGGTCCAGCTCAGCCCTGATACCCGCCTCGAAGGCTGGGACGGTTGCTCCGGCTACCACTACAGCGACACGGTGGTCTTCGGCTTCTCCCACACCCACCTCAGCGGCACGGGAGTATCCGACTAC
>CAZCEX010000093.1:0-11401 GCA_964497785.1 uncultured Thermoanaerobaculia bacterium
ATTCTTCGCATTGTGCGGCCGTAGGCCATCAGCACAATGCGAAGGGTGGCAACTCCCGAGTGAGTCGATGGAGGAACTGGCGCGTTGCGGTTTTGAGGCCGTAGCGCCGAAAAGCGGCGCGCCTGCGTTGCGACGAGCTGGGCGCAGTCCAGAAGCGGCCCTTCAGTCGGCCGCCGTGTGCCGGGGCGGCAGGCGAAGCCTGCTGCGGGTCCATCAGTCACAAATTTCTTCGGAGGACTTCGTTGCGGTCACCAGAATCCTGACGGCTTCGTTCCCTTGACGGGGACGTCCGATGTGGTCTACGTGACCGACCTTCTCCCCAGCCCCAGCCTTCTGGGATGCCGTGGGACGGTCATCCCAGCGTCGCATGAGCAGCGTGGTCGCGAGGGGATAGGACCGAGAGGGCTGCGACCACGCTGCTCCTGCGAGCGGCGGCCTACCTCGTAGGCTGGACATCAGAGCCGCAACACGTTTCCCGGGGGTTGCCCGGCATCAACATTGTGCACGTGGCTACCGGGTACCACGAGGTTGTACAGGCACAATGTTGTGCCCCGCACGCCCCGCCGGAGCGGGCTTTCGCTGGTTCTCCGATCGGCATCGCTGCCGGGTAGGCCCTGCGGTTACGCCGCCGCTGCCCCGATCTAACACCGTATTCCCACCGTCTTCATACGGACTTTACATCGATGGATTGAACTAAACTCGAGCCTAATAGGGTCCATGAGAGCCCGGCTCAGGACACCAAGCCGAAAGGACGAGGGATGAGATTTACCAGAGGGATCAAAGGGAACATCATCGCGCTGGCCTTCGTAGTGACAGTTGGCGTCGCCACCGTAGGTGCTGCAGACGAGATGGATCCACTGCTTCGCCTGTTGGTGGCCAAGGGTGTTATCACCCAGGAGGAAGCGGTTGCCTTGCAGGCTGAGTCGAAGGCGATGGAGGCAGCCGAGGCGGTCGCGGAGCCGGTTGAGGCGCCACAGCCAGAGCCTGAAGAGAAGAAAAAGGCGAGCTGGACCGACCGCGTGGACATCTACGGCGACATGCGCCTTCGTTACGAAGGATTCAACCAGGATGGCGGGTTTTACAATGATCGCCGCGACAGATTCCGCATCCGCTTGCGCCCGGGCGTGAGATTCACAATCACCGACTGGATGAAGGTCGGTGTGCAGCTGCGCAACGGCGATCCCGACGACCCTGTGTCAAACAATACGAGCTTCGACGGCGGCTTCCAGTTCAAGAGTTTCAACCTCGCCGAGGGCTACCTGCAGATCAAACCCTCCGACAGGCTTGCATTCATCGGCGGCAAATTCGACGCGAAAAACTGGTGGACGGTCACCGACATGCAGTGGGACGACGACGTCACCGTCGAAGGCCTGATGTCGAATGTCGGCCTCGCCTCGGGCGAAGGCATTTTCAAAAATCTCGACCTGGTCGCGTATGCCTACATTCTTGAGGAATCAAAGTCGGGGCCAGATGCCTGGACCTACGGCGGCCAGTTGCGGTCCGACTTTCGGCTTGGCGACAAGAACGCCCTCCAGGTTGGTGTCGGTTACGACCTCTGGACGTATCCACAGGAAATCGTCGACCTGACTCTTGACGGCAGCCTGAAAGGCAACAAGATCACCAACTTCCTCGATGAGAACAACCAGCTCATCAGTGATTTTGAGATCTTGAACGCCTTCGCACAATTCAAAAACAAGAGCATCGATGGTTGGCCGATCAGCCTGAAACTCTTTTATTACAAAAACCTTGGCGCCAAGGGCATTGGCGCTGACAACGATACTGGTAGTTTTGGTCGCCTGCAGGTCGGCGACTACAAGACGAAATGGCAGTTGGCTTTCCGCTACTCCTACTACTACTCAGAGCCCGATGCTCTCTTCTACGTTTTTACCCAGTCGGATACAGGCCGCTCGTCCGACGTCAAGGCGCACCGCTTCGACCTGCGTTTCGGTGCGTGGGCGAAGTCCTACTTCAATGTGACCTACTACAACACCCGGCCCGTCTACCGCGAGGATGAACCCCTCGACCGCTGGCAATTCGACTACATCGTGAAGTTTTGACGCTCGACTCCAGAGAGGATGTTGGAACGCGGGTGACCGTCCGGCTTCCGAACTAATCCACCACCCGCAAAGGATGTGATTCCAACCACTCAGGATCGATGGCATCGACGGCGACTCGCCCCTCCATGTACTGCGCTACCGGGAGGTCGAGCAGGTAGCACAGGGTGGGAGCGAGGTCCTCGAGGGAGAGCGGGGCGAAGGTCGCTCCCGGGGTAACGCCCCGACCCATGAGCATGATCGCCCCGTCCGGACACTCTTCTGCCGAAGCCTTCCATGTGCCGCCAATACCGAGCAGACGCCGCAGATGTTCGAGCGCATCGGGTGGGGCCAGTCCGTAGGGCGAAACGATGACGACGAGGCCATCGTCTGGCAGTGCGTCGATGAGGTGTCCCAGTTGCTCGTCGAGGTACTCGAGGGTAAGAGCGAGCACCTCCCGTTGGCCGAGGTCACCCGGCGAATGGGGTTCGAAAAGGCGCCGGATCTCGGCCAGGGAGAAGAGGGCCAGCCACACGTCGGTGTCGCCTTCTCGCAGGGCGGCAGCCGCTTCTTCGACCCGAAGGCCGTCGCGGCGTAGATGGCGCAGCATGGTGGGCGCCTCCTTCGGGAAGCTGCCAACGAGGAGGGCCTCGAGGGCTGCCACGAGGGAAGGGTCTGCGACCCACGGGAGGTTATTGAGGGCGACGGTTCTGACCTCGACATCGGGCCCCCACTTGCCCGGCCAATCGACAACCGTTGTCGGCACACCGGATGAAATGAGGCGGTGCCACAGAGGAGGCACCGACGACGGTGGCGGTTCGACCCTGCGACCCCTGTCCCAGGCCAGGAAGAGGCGTGATCCCTGGGGGGTCCAGGGCAACAGGCGCAGAGTGCCGTCAAAGGCCGCCGGATATTGCCAACCGATCGGAAACATCACACCGTGGGTCCGTGGCAGGGTTCCGGTCGCGAGCGTTGTCCAGTGGGCCTGGTCGAGAAATGGGCTGAAGGGGGTCATCGGCCCCCAGGCGCCCTGGCTGATCATGCGGTCGAAAATGGGGTGATAACGTGCTGCCGCGTGGGTCAAGAGCACGGTTGCATCGAGGCCCTCAACTCCACAAACGACGAATGGTCGTGAGGGCTCTCCCAACGGGCTCGTCACCACTTCGAGGGGCTGGAAAAAGCTCGTCGGCTCGCCCATCAACCGCAGAATCGGCAACAAGGCTGCGAGGGGAAGGAGAAAAGCGGCGTGAACCCGACGGCGGCCCATGCGGCGCCATACGGCAGCCAACGCCAGCGTCAGAACGGCTCCACCGAGCCACATGGCCGCGTCCTGCTGGAGCTGGAGGCGGCCCGACGTGGAAAGGAACTCCGGGTGCACGTCGGCGTTTGCCCAATGGAGAACGGCGCCCAGGAGGAATACGAGTACCAGCAGGAAAACGACGACATCGCCGGGTAACGCTCCCCATCTGAGCAGCGTCCGGCGGGCCAGAAGGACCATGAGCAGCAAAGGAAGTCCGACCAGAAAGGCGCCCCAACTCATCCACAGGGGCACGCCGAATACGAAGGTCCGCGCGATCGGCGCGATGTCGGGGTTGAGGCGCAGGAGCAGCACCTGACCGAGCAATCCGGCGACTGCTCCGGCGTACAGGGCTGCGTGCCACCAACGCGTGCCACCTTTCATTGCCCCTATGGTAACCCCGTACCCCCGAGGAAAGGTGATCTTGTTCGGTGCGGTGGTCGATGGCGGTACACTGACTGCCGAGGGGGTTGGTATGACAGCAGAGCTTTGCGTCGCTCTCGACGGCAGTGATCGGCGTTGGATCGTCGACTCGGCGCGCCGCCTGGGTCCGGAGGTCGGATGGATCAAGGTCGGCCTCGAGGCTTTTACAGCTTTCGGGCCGGAGCTGGTTCGTGAGGTTGAGGGCTTTGGAGCGTCGGTTTTTCTGGATCTGAAGCTGCATGACATCCCCAATACCGTAGCTCGGGCGGTGAGCAACTGCGTCAAATCGGGGGCTGGAATGCTCAATGTCCATGCGGCGGGAGGCCGGGAGATGATGAGTGCGGCGGTTGCGGCGGCACGTCAAGCTGACCCGAGCGGAGCCACGAAGCTTATTGCGGTCACCCTGCTCACGAGCCTCAGTAGCGAAGACCTGGCGGTGCTCGGTATTTGTGGTCAGCCGCACGATGTCGTGGCCCGGTGGTCTGAACTCGCCCGTGACCTCGGCCTCGATGGCGTCGTTGCGTCAGCTCAGGAGGCGCAGCAGATCCGTCTGGCCTGTGGTCCGGATTTCCTCATCGTCACACCAGGCATTCGGCCCTCCCAGGCGAGGGGTGACGATCAACGCAGAGTGATGACTCCCGCACAGGCTGTCGGCGCAGGCGCCGACATACTGGTCGTCGGTCGCCCGATCACGCGTGCCGACGATCCGGTCGCCGCTGCACGGCGGGTGGTTGCTGAAATGGGAACCTGAGTCGGGACTAGAACAACGGTCGGTCGTGAAAGTGCTCTTTGTTCCAGGTATAGGTGTAAAAGCCGAAATCGACAGGAATCTGGTAGGTGACCCAGACCTTGAATCTCGTCCGAGATCTTTGGATCTTGATGTCCCGTTTCATCACCGGGAGATCGACCTCCTCGGCCTTGATCAGGATGTCACGAATGATGCGTGGATCCTTATAATCCCTTCGGTTCGCACGGTCAGCCATGTTGCCGATCTCTCGGTCGAGGTCGCCGACGTGGATCATGATCGGAGTGGCCTTGATGCCGATGAGCGCCGCGATTGCAAGCACCGCAAGGCCGACGATGCAACCTACTGGAACGTCGCCCCGCTCGAATCGCTTTCTCATGCCATTGCCCTCCTCAAATAATCCCTCTCCAACATCCTAGCAAATTCAGTGAATCAGCTGAAACTGTCGATCCCACCGCGTTCGTGTGAAAAAATGGAAGAAGACCTCCGCGAGTTGGCGGATTCGGTGGCCGATTCCTTTCCACTGCCAGTCATTGCGCTGGGCCTCGTACGACCAGTAGATCAGAACGGCACGGCCCTTGACGTAGGTTAGCGGGACGGGTCCCCAGAAGCGTGAATCCAGGGAGTTGTCCCTGTTGTCACCGAGGCAGAAGACCGATCCTTCTGGTACGACGTATGGGCCAAAATTGTCGCGATTCCTGAACCGGCTCGGAACTCCGGGTCCGTCTCCCCACACCTGTGGGTCCTTGAAGACGACGTGTGGCTCCTCGACATGCTCTCCGTTCAACCACAGCTTCTTTGCACGGACCTCGATCGTATCCCCTGCAACCGCGATACACCGTTTGATGAAGTCCCGGCGAGGGTCCTCCGGAAACTTGAAGACCACGACGTCACCTCGGTCGACACCTCGATATGGCAGTAGACGGTGAAGTAGGGTCCCCCAGTGCGGCGCGTACATGAACTTGTTCACAACCAGGTGGTCGCCGATCAGGAGGTTGTCCTCCATCGACCCGGAGGGGATCTTGAAGTTCTCGAAAACGAATGTGCGAACGAACAGGGCGAGGATGAACGCTACCAGAATAGCCTCGTAATACTCCCTGTAGACGGACTTCTTCATAAACACTCCTCGGCGATCAGGCGCCAGCCTGCTCCATCGATCGCCGCATACCTGGAGGATGCCACACTTCGCGCGTCCATGCATCCAATCTCAGTGGATCACACCGCCGGCCGTTGATCCAGGCGAGTTGCCCTGCTCGGGCAATCATAGCCGCGTTGTCGGTCGTCAAGCACTGCGGCGGCACGAGCACTTCGACTCCAAGCTCGAGCCCCGCCTTCTGAAGCTCCCGGCGCAGTCGTCTGTTTGCGGCGACGCCGCCGGAAACCGTAATCACATTGGGATCGTGACGTTTGACGAAGTCCGGCAGCGGTCGCAGAAGCTGGGTCACGACGGCAGACTCGTAGGACGCCAGAAGGTCGTTGACCTCGGTTCCTGCGCCATCCTCTCCGACATCGACCAAAGCTCGCGCCTGAATCTCCCTCATCGCTGCCGACTTGAGCCCAGAAAAAGAAAAATCCGAAGACTTGTCTTTGAGGCGGGGTTGCGAAAACAGGTTCGTATCCGGATTTCCTCGACTGGCCAGGCGATCGACCACCGGTCCTCCCGGGTAGCCGAGCCCGAGCATTTTGGCGACCTTGTCGAAGGACTCGCCGGCGGCGTCATCTCGGGTACGGCACAAGCGCATGGACTGTTGCTGCCGTGTGAGGTACCACGCGGAGTGTCCTCCAGAAACCACCAGCGCGAGAACGCGGTCGGGCATCGACCGGGCCGGTTGACCATCAAGGCTCAGAAAAGGAGAAACCTGGTGTCCTTCAAGGTGATCCACAGGGGCCAGAGGGAGCTGGCGTTGCCAGGCAAAGGCAGCTGCAAACCGAACTCCAACAAGAAGTGCTCCGACGAGGCCGGGGCCAGCGGTGACTGCGATCAGCTCGGGGGAGTGGCCACCCGTTGCCAGTACCTCGTTGACGAGCAGGGGCAGGGCCTTCAGGTGCTCGCGAGAGGCAAGCTCTGGGACCACGCCGCCGAATGGCGCGTGTTCGCCGATCTGCGACGACAGAATATTCGCTTCGACCCGACCGTCGCAGTCGATGACGGCTACGGCAGTTTCGTCGCAAGAGGTCTCTATTCCGAGGGTCCGCACAGTATGGCTCGTTGGGCCGTCAGCGCACCTGCGCCCGCACTGGAATCCGCAGCTCGGGGAAATCGCTGTCGGTGGTTTTCAGGACAAGCGTCGTATCCTTCAACCCCGTCACCGCGTCGCGGGCCATGCCCACAATCACCTGATAACGCACGCCTTCTTCAATCGGCAGGATCTCAGTCGTGAACGCGGGGTCGTCAATCGATGCTGCGGTGATCGTGACTGTGGACTCGGGGCGGTTGTTGACGATGATGACGTTTCGGCTCGGTTCGTGCCGGGCTTCGATGGCGCCGAATTGAATATTCGCCGGGGTCACTTTGAGGAGGGCACGAATGACGCCGAATACCTTGATCTCGACGGTTTTCGCGTCAGGCGCGTTGGTCTTCACTGTGACGACCGAGTTGACCGGCCCGACCTTGGCGTCCTTCTTGAGACGGATCGCCACCTCGTACTGGGTGGGAAATTTGTCTTCGATGCGCTCCGCCTCTTCGAGCCGGCGGTAGGAGATTTCGAGGTCGTCGGAATCACTCTTGACGCCGGTGATCTTAAAATCTCCCGAGCGGTCGGTACCGGCGACGACGACCTTCTCAGTGGCATCCTCGCGCTGAAGGACGTTGAAACGTACGAGTGGCCGCGGCAGGATTTCGATGTAGGGCCGCACGTCGGCCTTGAGAGCCAGGGTCATGATGGGGTTTTCGACGTCATTCGACATCACCATGACCGACTTTGAGATCCCGCCCTTGAAGCCGGCGGTGTCCAGGGAGACCTTGACCGTGCCCTTGCCACCGGGGGCGACCTCTTTGGGGAAATCTGCGACCGCACACCCGCAGGTCGGGCGAACAGAGCGGATTTCGAGAGTGCCTTCACCCTGGTTCTCCAGTGTGAACTCAGCCGTCTTCACGGCGCCCTCGGGCACAGTCCCCAGGTCCACTATCTTGTCCTCGACGACCAGCTTTGGCAGTGCTTCTGCGAATACGGTACCGGCTGCTACCAACAGGGCGCCGGTGAGGGCGTATGTTCTCGTAAATCTGCGCATGGCGATCCTCCTTGTCATCTTCCGCCCAAACGGCGACAATCTTACTTAAGATGAGCGATCTTTGCCGGATTATCGTGCTGTTGCCGCCTCGGACCAGTCCACAGACCCGCCTGGTGTGGGGTCGAGACCTGGTCATCCCGGGTCGCGAGGCGGGCAGATGATGTCCGGTAGTCGCTCTCCTTCATCGGAAACCGAGGTAATGCAATCCGCATTCCACTCTTTGGATCACCCCCACTACCGTGCACGGATCTTCCTGCTTGGGCCCGTCGAGTTCGACCATGGCGACCTCTACCGCGATCTCGATGCCGTTCTGACAGCTTTCCGCGCCGGAACGGCGCAAGTGCCTCGTGACGAGGACGGCTCGTGAGTCGGCTGGCGAACGCGGTAGCGACGACCTTCGGCCTTGGCGATCACCTACCGGCGCCGGGTACGACCGCCGGCTCGCTGCCGGCTGCGCTCGTATGGTTTGTGGTGGCTGCCTTGCTCGGCGAATCTCCCTGGCTCATTTTGGTGACTACGGCTGGGTTTGTTGCCGCAGTGGTCGCCGGTATCTGGGCAGCGGACGAGGAGATCCGTGTCCGGGGACGCTCAGACCCTGGTCCGGTGGTGGTTGATGAGGTCGCTGGTCAGTGGTTGACCTACCTCTGCGCCCTTGCTTTCTGGACACTGCTTTCGATACACGAACTGGCACTCTTCACGGCGGCGGGGTTTTTTCTCTTTCGCCTGTTCGACGTCGTCAAGCCGTGGCCGGTGAGCCGACTCGAAAGGCTGGATGGCGGGCTCGGCGTGATGGCCGACGATCTCGGCGCCGGGCTGCTGGCCGGGCTTGTACTGGTGCTTACGCGCCCGTGGCTTCTTGAGGTCTTGCAGTTACTGGAATCCTCGTAGCGTTTTGTTTTCAGCCAACCAGGCATGAAGATCCATGCCTGGTTGGCTGAAAACAAAACGGATTGTAGACGGCCTCAGATTCATTCGATCCGATCAGATCCCTTCAATCCATTCGGGATTGGGCCTCACCTCGGCGACGATTCGTGCGGGGCCGGTGAGCCTGAGAACCGCGTCATTGGTGCGGGCGACGGTCAGAAGATCGCCTGCCTTCGGGCGGCACGCGACCGAAGTGCGACCGGAACGTTCGAGCTCGAGCGCGCCGGCGGCGAGTACTGCCGAGCCGCAGCACAGGGTCTCTGCCTCGACGCCTCGCTCCCAGGTTCGGATCGTCAGCTCACCACCCTCGGGATGATCGACGAAGCTCACGTTGGCGCCTTCCGGGCCGAGTTCGCGGTGATGGCGCAGCAGTGGTGCAATGTTCTCGAGATCGATGGCGGCGGGGTCGTCGGTCATCAGAATCAGGTGGGGCACACCGATTGTGAGCAAGGTGCCGTGCCAGACCTCGCCCTGGGTCGACAGCTCCACATCTCGCGGCGGCGCGGTAGGCGCCTGCAGATCGAGCATGACATCGTCAAGGCGGACGACCGCCGGCACATCTGCTGAGTCGGTGACCACCGTCAGGACATCAGCCATTCCGAGGAGTCGGGTCGCCGCGAGAGCGGCGCACCGGGTGCCGTTGGCGCAGAACTCCGCGCGCCCTCCATCGCGGTTGCGGTAGACGAGGCGCATACGGTCGGATCCTTCCGGGTGCAGGGCAAGAGAACCGTCGGCGCCGATGCCTCGTCGTCGATGACAGAGCGTGACCACCAGAGAGCCATCCACGGCGAGGCGATCTGCCCATTGCCCGGTACCGAGGACGAAGTCATTGCCTGCCCCTTCGACCTTCCACAGACCACCCGCCTGGGTCACGGTTCTTCCTCCACGATGGTGTCACATTGGGCCGGTTCTGATGAGTTCCCGGCTTCATCGACGCCGCGTACGGTATAGCTCACGTTTCCAGCCGGTGATGCTTCGTCGATGTGATACACCTCAGCCGTGCCATCGATGACAAGCTCTGCGGGCGCCCCACCGACGCTGCGCCGGATCCTGTAGGTCTGCGCTCCCGCGGCTGCCCGCCAGCGCAACCGGACGCGTCGGCCTTCGGGGAGGCAGACGAGATCCTCGGGTGGTTCGGGTGGGTAGATGTCGGGGTGTTCGACCGAGACGAGTTGCCCGGGGGGACCGATGCGAATGGCGGCGCCTCCGGTCTTGTCGACGACACTTTTCAGTCGGTACGACCAGCGTACTCCCTGCTCCGCATCGGAGTCGGTCCAGGTCGTCGTTTTGGCCGACGCCGTGTTGACAGTCTCCCAGTTCGTGCCGTCCTGTGAGCGTTCGATGCGAACTGTGATTTCCTCCACCGCAGACCACTCGAGGTGAATGCCCTCTTGATCGGCGGTGACGGTCAACTCGGAAGGGGGGGGCGGCGGGTCATCTGGAATCACCCGGACGATGTTGGAGAATTCGGACCAGCGGTGGTGACAGCAGCGACTGCGAACCGCGTACCAGACGACGGTGTCCTCTTCGGCTCCTTCCTCGGGCTCGGGGATGGTGTCGATCTCGTCATCAGCTACCAGGAAAGAGCCTTGAGTGGCGAGGTCCAGACCGTCGCCCTCGAGCTCGACGATGACCTCTCCACGGGCCTCGAGCAGACCGACCTGGATTTTGCGGTCCCGTGCGCTGGTCGGCGCCGGCTCCTGGGACACCGGGATCACCATCCGCCACATCTCTACGGCCTCGAGATCTGGGAGTGGTCCGCCGGAAGAGGTCATCTGGGGGAAGGACCACTGGAGGCGCACGGTATTTTCTTCCTGAGTCGCCTCGAGGTCACTGGTTCTTTCGGCGACCCTGATACTCGGAGGCATTGGCGGGGCTTTGCGTCCGCAGCCGGTCGTCATGGCGACGAAAAAGAACGTGACGACCATGCCGAACCTCCAGAAAGGGGCGGCTCTCATCACAGGATGTACCGTGCAAGATCGCGGTCGGCTGCAAGCGGGCCGAGGGTCGTTCTCACGTTGTCGTCTGTGATCTTGATATGCTCCCCGGCTCGGTCGGGAGCGTCGAAAGAGATCGTCTCGAGCAGTTTTTCCATGACCGTGTGCAGCCGGCGCGCGCCAATGTTTTCGGCAGACGCGTTGATCTCCGCCGCCATTTCGGCAAGTGCCTTCACGGCCTCGTCATCGAAGACGAGTTCGAGATTTTCGGTAGCCATGAGCTCGGTGTACTGGCGGATGAGCGAGCACTCCGGCTCCACCAGGATGCGCCTAAAGTCGTCGGCGGTGAGCGGATTGAGCTCAACTCTGATCGGGAAACGACCTTGCATTTCGGGGATGAGGTCGGCCGGTCGGGCGATGTGGAATGCGCCCGCTGCGATGAACAGTACGTGGTCCGTCTTCACTGGACCATAGCGGGTATTGACGGTGGTTCCTTCAACGATCGGCAGAAGATCTCGCTGTACACCTTCCCGCGACACGTCGGGCCCTCCTCGGCCGCCCGCTTCTTCAGAGGTAACGATCTTGTCGATCTCGTCGAGGAAGACGATGCCTGCGTTCTCCACACGTTTGAGGGCCTCGGATTCGACCTGCGAGCGGTCGATGAGCTTTTCCTCCTCCTCGGCTTGGAGCAGTCTCCGCGCGTCACCCACGGCCATACGCTTTCTGGCCTTCTTGCCACCGAAGATGTTGCCGAACATGTCCTTGAAGTTGACGCCCATCGACTCCATGCCCTGGGGCGTGAACATCTCGA
>CAZCEX010000094.1:0-11399 GCA_964497785.1 uncultured Thermoanaerobaculia bacterium
TCGACGACCAAGGTCTTCTCCGCGCGGGACTCGAGCCGGCGGAAGTTCTGAATGAGAGGCAGGAGGGCGGCCGCGTTGATGTGCATCGCCCAATCAAAGTGATGGAGCGTCAGCTCCGCGGCGGGCTTGAGAACACCAGAGGCGGCGTTTGAGATCCATGGTCACCCTCCTCACATCACCCCATAGGGTGTTTTTTTTTGCCGCAAGCATAACGATACCTTGACATCTCAGAGAAGGCCCCCTCACAATGGTGCAACAAGTGAATTGAACGACAGGAGGTATCTGGAATGAACAAGACTGAAATGGCAATGAAGCTCGCGAAGAAAACCGGTATGAGTCAAGGGCAGGCCCAGGAGGTGCTCGAAGTTATCTTTTCGGCGCAACCGCGCACCGGCCTCATCGCCACCGCTCTCGATAACGGAGAAAAGGTGACGGTTCCCGGGTTCGGGACCTTCTCGACCAAATCACGGGGAGAGCGCCAAGGGCGCAATCCTGCTACGGGTGCGACGATCACCATCCCGGCCAAGAAGTATGTGCACTTCAAACCCGGGAAGACGCTCCGCGAGCGTGTCGAGGTCTGAGGCTCAACGAAGCGAGAGACCGGCAACCCGCCGGTCATGAGCGCATAAAAGCAGGGGCGGCACCGAGAGGTGCCGCCCCTGCTTTTGAGACCATTGTGCCAACTCTCAGCGAGTGAAGACGTAACGCTGCGTTACGGTTGCGTAGGTTTTGACCTTGACACCATCCTTCATCCCGGGCTTGAAGCGGTACTTACGAACCGCGTCCATCACCGACTCCGGGATGCCGAACCCCGTCTCGTCCGCCCTGAGGATCTTGACATCTTCAACCGCCCCATCGGCATTGACTGTTGCCTGCAATATTACTGTACCTTTGCGCCGAGACCGCATCGCCATCCTTGACCACGTAACCGGCACCTCTTTGAGGATTGCCGGGCGCACATCGACTATGGTTGGGTCGAGGAACTGGTTTTCTTCGACGGTGACAGGAACCGGGACCTGAGACGCAGCGATCTGTTCTGCTGCGACCGCGACCTCGGTTGGCGCCGGAGTCGGTTCGAGGTTCTCCGCGACCTGTGCCTCGGCGGCCTGCCTGGCCTGTTCCTTGGCCTTTTCCTCAGCCTCTATCTTTGCCTCTTCGAGGAGGCGCTGCTTCTCTTCTTCGAGAGCCGCCTGACGGGCTCTTTGCTGCTCGCGTTCGGCCGCAATCTGTTTTTGCAACGCTTCTTGTTGTGCCCTGTCAGCCCGGGAAGATGACTGTTTCTGGCTTTCTTCAAGTTTCTTCTGAAGCGTTTCGATATGCGTCTGCCTCTCCTCGAGTTCGGCCATGATTTCGGCTTCCTTCGCCTTCATGGTTTCTTCAACCATGCGGGCGGCCATCTGGCGAACCCTCTCCTCCTGGGCTGTTCGTTGACGCGCGAGCTCCTCAGCGCTCGGCGGCGGTGGCCTGGTGTCTGAGCCACGAATAACAAGAAAGCCGACGACCACTGCCAGAACAGCGAGCGTAGCAGCGAGTGCGTAGATCACACCCTTGCTGTTCCGGGGGGCCGGTTCGGCGATGGTTTCAACCGGTTCCGGTTCGGGTTCCGGGGCGAGATAGGGCTGAACGTCCACGTCGGCCTCAGCCGCTCTCTCGTTCTCCGTACTCTCAATGTCAGCTCTGAAAAGCCGGTCCATGAATAGAGCAAGATTGAAGGTCGTTGGGCTGTAGTTGCCTCCGTAGAGAAGTTTGTCGAGCTCCTTTTTAAAGTCAGCCGAAGAGCTGAACCGGTCTTCGCTACGAGGCGCCAGGGCTCGTGTCAGGAGGACCTTGATGTCGTCAGGAATGGGTTCATCATCGTCCGAAACCGTCGCGGTGTCGATGGCCGAAAGTCGGGAATCGGGATCGGGCGGCAGCTTGTCGCCAGTCAGTAGCTCGAAAAGAATCGCGCCCAGGGAGTACACGTCCCCCATCTTGTCGGCGGCTCGGGTGAGAATCACCTCCGGCGCCAGATAGGGTTTGATCTGCTCCGCAGGTTGCTGCTCGTCGAGCAGGCCGAGCAGTTGGTCGGCGATTCCGAAACCAGCAACGACGCCTTCGCCATCGTTGCTGACCATCGCCAGGCCGGGGTGAAGCAGGCCGTGTGAAAGGGAGCTGCCCCCGACATCGACCACCAGTCCAGACGACAGACCGTTGGCGAGCTTTTCCATGATCAGGAGCGCATTGTCCACCGGGACCGGGAAGCCCTCATCTCGGACCTTCTGAAAGAGAGCGGCGAGAGAGTGCCCCGCCGAGTAGTCGTAAGCCATTGCCGCAACGCCGTTCTCTTTGAGGAACGTCACCCCCGACGCCACGTTGGCGGTCTGCAGGAGCTTGGCTATCTTGCGGCCGGACGAAAAGCCATCGATGATGTCGGAAGTGGGAACCCCGGGTCCGTCAAAAACACGGAGCCAGACCGTGCGAACCACTCCACTCGAGTTGAACTCTCCAGCGCGGTAGAGATGACCGAAAACATCAACCAGAGTTTCTTTAAAAAGTATGTAGGAACCGAATACGGCGTAGGATGGGGCCATTACACTCCTCCGGGCTCAACCTATCACTCGTTCCGGGCAACGGTCAATGCCGAGAGCGGCGCATTTTCGCGACCGCGCGATTGTGTTCTTTGAGAGTCCTGGAAAAGGAGTGACCGCCGCCCGGTTGAGCGACAAAATACAGGTAAGTATGTATTTCGGGAGCGATGGCTGCGGCGATCGCCGCCCGCCCGGGATTGTTGATGGGTCCAGGGGGAAGGCCGGGGTAACGATAGGTGTTGTAAGGGTCGTCCGTCTCCCAGTGAACCCGTAGGAGCCGACCCGTCCACTCGCCCCGACGTTGCAGTGCAAAAACGACCGTCGGGTCGCATTGCAGCAACATGCCGCGAGCGAGACGGTTGGTGAATACTCCAGCAACGCGCGCCCGCTCCTCTGGAAGCGACGTTTCGGCCTCAACGAGGGACGCCAGCGTTACGGTATCGAACACCGATCCAAGAAATGGTGTCGCGGACCGGCTCTCCTCCGCCCATACCTGTTTGAATCGGTGAACGAGTGTGCGCGCGACGGTGCTGGCATCGGTTCCCGACGCGAATCGGTAGGTATCGGGAAAGAGAAAGCCATCAAGCGTCGTGGATTGCGGAACGAGATCGGTGATCCACGTTGTGTTCTGGACAATTGTGTTCCAGTCTTCAGCGCCCGGCAGAGCGAGAGATACCATGTGCTCGCCAATTTCGAGCGTTCCAGTGCCCTCGAGGATCGTTAGACTGAAGGATTCGACCCGCCCCTCGAGAATAGCGTCCAGAACATCGACCGGACGGCTTTCCGGTTCGAAGCGGTAAACGCCCCAATGTACGGTTTTTCCGCGAGCCACCAGCTCGAGGTAGAGGCGCCCGGAGAGCACGGATGGCAATAGACGAGCCTCGACCAGCTGCTGGAGAACCCGGGTTGACGAGACGCCTTCGGGAACGACGATGGTGGTTTCGCCAACCGGAGCAGCCCGCTGCAAGGAAGACCACCACCACAAGGCGGCGCCTGCTAACAGAAGACAGCAGACGAAAGCCACGAGGACGAGGAGTCGGGCCAGAGGCAACGGACCGCTTTTTGAACCCCCGAACATCATCGTCTTTGCCCGTCAGGGGCGTTCGCCAGATACTCCTCGAGGAGGACGAGCGCGGCCAGGTCGTCGACGGGCTTTCCTCGGGGACGACCGCAGCGGCGCGCACGATCGACGGCCTCGTGCGTCGTCAGGTACTCGGGTTGAAAAAATATCCGGATACCGGCCTCTATGAGAGCGTCTGCGAGGGCTCGGCTCCTCCGGCATGCTGGTGTTTCTTCCCCGTTGGCCCCGGTCGGCAGACCGATGACCACGGCGTTTGCGTCAAACCGTTCGACCTCGCTCGCCAAGGCCAGCGCTGTGGCGCGCGCACCTTGGTACGGAATCACCGCAACGGGATTGGCGAGGCCCGTGCGGCTGTCTCCCACGGCAATGCCGACTCGTTTGCCACCGGGATCCACGCCGAGAAATCGCATCATGCAGTCTTCAGGACTGGTCGATGATTCCAAGACGATGAAGCATCTCATTGAAGGTCGTTGGGCTGAGGTTGAGCAGGCGGGCTGCGCCTCGTTGTACGCCGCCGCTCTTGTCCAGTGCCGCCCGAATCAAATGACTCTGGAATTGAGCCACGGCCTGGCGGAAATCGAGCCCTTCTTCTGGGATACCGTCGATAACTGGAGGACGAAGTTCAACCTGCCGGATTGCCTGCGGTAGGGCGTCGAGGTCGATCTGTGAGCCCTGGCACAGAACAACCGCGCGCTCGACGGCGTTCTCGAGCTCGCGCACGTTTCCTGGCCACGAGTGGGCAGCGAGCGCATCCATAGCTTCGGTCGAAAAACCGGTCACGGAGCGTTGGTTTTCAGCGGCGTAGAGATGCAGAAAATGAGAGGCGAGCAAAGGGATGTCATCGATGCGATCACGCAGCGGCGGCATCTCGATGGAGATCACGTTGAGCCGGTAATACAGGTCTTCTCGAAAACGGCCCGCCTGGACCTCCTCCCAGAGATTACGATTCGACGCGGCGACGAGCCGGACATCCACGCGCCTGCTTTCGACGGCCCCGACCCGGCGAATCTCGCGCTCCTGAATCACGCGCAGCAGTTTGGTCTGGGTTTCGGTTGTGATGGTGCCAACCTCGTCAAGGAAGAGGGTGCCTTCATGGGCAGCCTCGAAAAGCCCCTTTCGGGAGGACACGGCGCCCGTAAAGGACCCCTTGACGTGCCCAAAAAGAGTCGATTCGAGAAGATCTGCCGGGATCGCGGTCGTATGCACAGGCATGAACGGACCCTGGTTTCGTGGACTCAGTCTGTGGATGGCTCGCGCGGCGAGTTCTTTGCCGGTACCGCTTTCGCCCATAACGAGGATGTTCGACCTCGCTGGTGCGGCGCGCCGGATCAGCTCGTACACCTCCTCGATCCGTCGGCTGGTGCCGACGATCTCGCCGAGACCCTCCAAACGACTACGGAGAAGGCGATTTTCCCGCTCCAGGTGTCGCCTTTCGGCAGCGCGTCGCACGAGGTGGAGGACCTCCTCGTTCTTGAAAGGTTTTGGAACGTAGTGGAATGCGCCCCCGCGCATTGCCAGAATTGCCGATTCAACTGAGGAATGGGCCGTGATCACGATAACGGGAAGGTCAGGCGCCTGAGCGGTGATCTCCGGCAAGAGCTCGAGCCCGTTTCTGTCAGGCAACATCATGTCGAGCAGGACAACGTCAATCTCTTCTTCGGTGAGAATACGAAGCCCCTCCGCCGCGTTGACGGCGGCGTGGACCTCAAAACCGTTGGCAGTAAGGAGGGTTCCGAGCACGTCCTGGAGGACGGGCTCGTCATCGATCACGAGGACGCTTATGGCGGTGTGCACGATTCTAATTCAACAATTGCCCGAGTCCCTCCCCCGGGCCGGTCCTCAAGCAGAACCTTTCCTCCGATTTGAGTGATCATATCACGCGTGATGCCGAGACCCAGGCCGGAGCCCCCCCCATCGGTTTTGGTCGTAAAAAAGGCTTCGAATACGCGGTTTCTGAGCGGAGATGGGATACCGGGACCGCGGTCGGAAACAGAGATCATGACCCGGCCGTCATCTGAGGCCACGGCGACCTCGATTTTTCGTCCGGGTTGAGACGCCTCGATAGCGTTGCGAGTCAGATTGACGACGGCCAGCTCGACGGCGCCCGCGGATCCCCAGGCAAAGGGGGCCGGGTCAGGTATGTGGAACTCAAGGCGGTCGAGAGCGTCCAAAGACCGGGCGGCCTCGCTGGCTGCTTGCTCAGCGAGCGGACCAATAGCGAGCGACACTCTTTCTGCACCACCGGTGCGGACCATCCCTCGGAGGTTGGCAACGATCCGGGATACGCGGAAACTCTGGTCGACGAGCTTGGCAACCAATGGTGATCGGGGGTCGTCGCTCGAAATCATCTCCCCGAGCATTTGGGCGTAGGACGATATCCCGGTCAGCGGGGTGTTGATTTCATGGGCCAATCCTGCCGTGAGACGGCCCAGCGCCGCGAGCCGTTCCTGCTCGCGCAGTCGATCCTGGAGGTCGCGCAACTCCGTAACGTCCTGGAGCACGACCACGCGACCATTGAAGCTCCCGCTGTCGAGTTCGAGCACAGAAACGGCCATTACGAGACGCACCGGCGGCTGGGAGAGGCTTTCGCCTTCCGCGTTTTCGGCGTGAATTGGCAGGTGGGGGCGCCAGGTCTCCGGCAAGACCACTTGTTCTTCGAGCCGACCTCCCACGAGATCACGCGCTAGAAGGCCGAAGATCTCGGTTGCCCGATGGTTGGCGGAAAGAATGCACCCGCCGGCGTCACACACTAGGATGCCCGCAGCTGAGGATTCGATGATTCGTTGGGTGTTGGCATGGAGTATCCGGTACTCCTCGGCCTGGCGCCGCAAATCGTCGAGACGGCGTGCATTCTCGAGTCCGAGCGCGGCCTGAGCGGCGAAGGCGGACACAGCTTCCTGTGCTTCGTTGCCAAGAGGCACGGCCCCACGCCGGAGGCCGATATAGATCAATCCATGCACGGTTCCGCCGCGTTCGAGCCGTACCCTTTGTGTCATTCCACTGCTGTGGAGGTCCGACTCATGGGGGTGAGGGAAGGGGTGATCCAGGACCTCCGGGGGGATCCGTACGACCGGAGCATCTCCCCGGTCGGGCGACACCTGACGAAAAGCGCCTTCACCGTAGCGAAGATAGGTGGCGACCGGGTCGATGTCGAAACCGTCGTGCAGCGTCTCTGCCAGGCGGGACAGAAGCTCTCTCGGGTCGGTGGCGGTCGCGAGGTCCCGGGTTGAGTGCGTGAGCAGCCACCGTGGGGTCGGTCGTCCGTAGTAGAGCCAACGATCGAGGAAGTCTTCCACTCGTGAGCGTACTGGTTGCAGGAATACCACCAGGACCACCCCAGCGGCAAAAGCGATGAAATTTCTCAGGTTGCCAAGATCGAGAGTGTCGGTATGGAGCAATCGGTTGGTGAGGGCGAATACAAAGCCCCCGCTGGAGAGGGCGAGAGTCGCGAGCACCAGATCGCGAGTGATGGGCTCAAGGTCCCAGAGGCGGTATTCGGTCAGGGCTGCGAAGAAACCGAGTGGAACGGCGGCGATTGGCAGGATGGCCAGCCACGAAAAGGGCTCAAACGAGATGCCGAGCCAACCGGGTACGATCACGAGGCAGAAAAGAGGGGTGAGCCCGACAAAGAGACCAAGGCCAGCCCATTCGATCTGCCGCCGTTCTCGCACGTCTCTCGCTGAAAACCACCACCGTCGAACCTGGAGGACGATTCCAAGAAGCAAGCCGCCCCCAAAAAGGGTCCGGAGTGCGGTCATTGTGGCCGGCCACCAGGCCTCCAGATTGTGCCAGATCGGAGTCAGGCCCGAACCGGTCATGGCGAGAACAGTGAAAGCATCCCACCACCCCAGCTTGCGGTTCTGGTTGGGGAACAGGATAAAAAAGCGGACCAAGAGAAAAGGCATGGCTGCGCCACTCGCTCGATGAAGAACCGCGAGCCCGACCGCAGTGGCGGCCGTACGATGTGGGATCGCGGCGACGAGGAGCGCCGAGGCCGCGAGGAGAAGAAACGGTAGCGTTTCGCGGCGCCGGGTCGAAAAGGCTGCGATGGCGGCGCATGCGAGCCCGCAGGCCCCAACCGCAGACCGGGCGAGGTACTCGTGGTTCAGGGATGGGGGTGGCGGCCGGAAGATTATCGTCGTATCAGGCTCTCCCGGACGCCGGATTGTCAGAAGATGTTCCGAGCCCGACGAGATGGAGAAGAGAGGGTCCTTGAATGCATTGATTGGTACACCATCGACCGAGGTCACGAGATCGCCCGTTTTAAGGCCGGCCAGGTCGCCCGTCGACGCGCCGTGGATCTCTTCGACTCGGAGTCCGGACATCTCCCAGGTCACACCGAAGTCGAGTTGGTAGAAGCTGCGAACGGTGCGAATCACCGATGTTCCCGCAACGATCACGGTTCCTACCGTCACGATCACAATCAAAAATCGGCGAACTAACATGACCCCAGTATAGAAAGGCCTGGTTCTGTTTGTACGTTGGACCTTGGGCTTCACTACAATGGTGGCTGGAGCTGATGTGACGCCGCAATTCGATCGTTTTGGACAGGTTCTCAGATCAGGGCTGCTGCGACCGCTCTTCCTGACCGAGGAGGAACTGGACGGGAGATGGCGCGAGGCCCTTCCCGAACTCGCTCGTCACCTCCCCCCCCCGTACCCGGTCTTCGGTCTCGACGAGGAGAACATTATCACGTGGGGCTATCCAGTCCTCGTTTCCGAAGGCATGAAACAGCTCCATCGACAGCTCGAGGGTCTCATTGGCCGGGAGATGGAGTACAGGCTCCTGAACAACCCGGGGGACGATGACCGGGCCAAGGTCATCGCGGCCCGAGAGGTCTTTGGACGTTCGCTTGTGCGGGTGTTCGAAAACACCTTGCTGAACGACTATGGGAGAGGCTTTGTAGAAGTCTTTCTACTCCACCTCTCGTCCGACATCCAGCAAACCCTCGCCGTTGTTCCGCGGCTGATTCGGGCCCGCACTGCCGGGAAGCACAGTGCCGCGGGAATTCGTCGTCAGCTGGCGTCAAATCTCGGTGGCCAGATCGTGCACTCAGCTGCCGCAGCTGCTGATCGAGTACGAAAGCTGGCGGACGCATCCGCGGCGAGTGAATCATCGCCGCTACTACGGTTGCTGTGTCAGGATCCTCTGCTCCTCGTCGAAGAACGCCTTTCCGTGGCGCCGACGCGGTTGGCCCTCCTGCTGCCGAGTCGCGAACACGGGAACGTTGAAGGGCTGTTGGCGAAAAGCCGGGATATTGTCGAGCGCCTGCGTGATGTGCTTCGGGTTCGCCCGGACATCTGGGGAATCATCCGTGTCGTATGTGGCCCTTCTTTCGACCCGCTTGGCGCCCACGCCGGACTCGAGCCGCGTCTGCTCGACCTCATCGGTGAAAGCGGGCTCCTGCCTGGCCTCGACCTCGATGGTGAGGAACTGGATCGTTTGCGAGGGCTCGGGAGACGATTGAAAGCCCTCGAACTGGTGGCGGCGCTCAGGGCGAGCGTGCTCCAAGTGGAGAGTCGATCGGAAGGGGGGTGGGTGATCCGATTTGCCAACCGAAAGGTGGAGGTTGCGGCCTCGACCCGGCCCTATGACTTCGCCTCATACGGCGTTGTCGACTCAGCGGTCTTTCGGTTCGGTCTAATCTATGACCTCACCAACTTCACGGCCGTGCTCGAACGGGTCAGGCAGACGGGGCGAAACGCCGAGGAAAAAGCGCTCCAGTTCATGTACATATTCCAACGTCGCGCGGAAGGTATTCGCGAGCGACGCCGCCTCAAGTTTGAGAAATTCATGGGTGATGGCGCCTTTTTTTCGGCCCGGCGGGCGTTGCGGATCCTGGCAGCCGCGTGCGAGATCCAACAAGCCTACGATCAGCTGCGACGGCAAGGCTTTCCGTTCGATCAAGGGCTTCGGTTGGCGGTCAATGCGGCCGAGTACCGGCTCTTGCCCATGGGTGGGGCTGTCAGCGGTGCTGCAGACTACGAGTTCTTTGGTCATGGAATCGTCGAACTCGCCCGGCTGACGACTGGCAAGAGCACCCAGCAACTCGAAGAGATGGCCGATCTGCTCGTTCACGGTGGTTACGACCCGGACGAGGTCGAAGGGTTCCTCGCGCCGTTGGTCGCGACACGGGGCAAGGTCGAGAAGGCTGGAGATCGCAGGTACCAGGCCACACTCGACGCCCGCGGTGAGTTGGTCAACGAAGGCATCGTCTTGACGATGTCGTTCGTGGAGGCCCTCGAAAAAGAGATGCACTCATTCCCGACTTGGGTTGGCGATCTGGATGGTTTGCGGTGGCTCGTGCTCAAGCTCGAGATTGGGAAAACGAACGTGCTTGCGGTCGGCCTTCGGATGTTGGGCGTTGCTAGGCTGAAGGGACTCGAGCCGATGGAGTTGATCGAGGCGATGCCGTGGCCTCACCAGGAGACCGCGCCGCAGACCTATGAGAGGGAGGGTTCTCTCCTCGACACACTGCGCAAGCTCGCACGGTTGGGGGACGTCAGTCGGAACGATTGGGAGAGCGAGGAGGACCCGGTTCAGGTGCCAGAGGACCTGGTCGTCGCCTGTTTCCGTGAACAGGGCGGTCGCAGGAACTGGGTTCTGGGTCGCTACCGAGAGATCGACGACATGCTCCTCCATGCGCTGAAAGTTCCCCTGGAGCCTGCGGATACAGAGGATGGCCCGCCGCTCGAAATGTGGTTGTTTCATAATCGGTTGGAACTTGCCGATGCCTACGACACCATGATGCATGAAGCATCGGGGGTGGCGACGCCACTCGGCCGGCTCCGGAAAAAAATCGATTTCCAGGCCTGGTTTCTAGCTGCGCCGCATCGGTCGCCGTAGGCATCCTCAGCACACCCTCCCCCGTTCGCCGAACGCTACTCGATATCGTCACACAGTGACTGATAGCTGCGAAAGCGACCGTGATCGATGAGGTTGGCTTCAACGGCGGCCAGAACGGCGCAAGACGGCTCGTGTAAATGTGAGCAATTGTTAAACTTACACTCGGCTCGCCGGCCGGAGATCTCGGGAAAAGCCATCTGAAGGCTTTCTGGGTCGAGATCCCAAAGGCCGAACTCCTTGACGCCCGGGGTGTCGATGACGAAACCGCCGAATGGTAGAGGCATCAATTCGGCCCGGCTGGTTGTGTGGCGCCCTTTGTTTGTTGCTTCGGAAATGACCCCGACACGAAGCCGAAAACCGGGGTATGCCGCATTCAAGAGGGATGATTTTCCCGCTCCGGATGGACCACAGAACAATGTCGTTTTTCCAGCCAGTCCCCTTTTGATTCGCCCCAGCCCCCATCCGGTACGCGCCGAGACCCGGAGCACCGGGTAGCCCAAAGCGTCATAGGCAGCCAACCAATGATCGATCGGGGCGGTCCCCTGATCAACCTTGTTGATGGTGATGACCGGATCGATCCCGGCAAGGTGACAGGCGACGAGGAACCGGTCGACCAGCCCCTGTCTGGGTTCGGGGATGCGGGCGGCGAATACGAGGAGAGCCTGGTCGACGTTGGCCGCCATGACCTGCGGGCGAAGGCCGCCCGGTGCGCGGCGGACGAGGTTGTTCGTGCGCTGCTCGACGGCGACAATGACACCGTCCTTGCCATGTATCTCCAAGGACACACGATCGCCGACCACAAGTTTCGGTGCAGGGGGTTTCTCCCCTTCCCACCGCAAGCTGCGCCGAGCGGTGGCGAGCACAGCCTTTTGTCCGGTCTGGACCCGAATGAGGGCGCCGTGCCG